>VAXT01000128.1 GCA_005883245.1 Actinomycetota bacterium
GAAGGGTCTTGCCGCTCGGAAGGAGCCCGTTGCCCGTCGTCCACGGATCGCCGGGATCGCCCTTGTCGCCCTTGGCGCCAGGGACTCCGGGCTCGCCTTGCAGCCCTTGAGGTCCCCGAGGGAGCTGGCCCGCCTTGAAATCCCGCTTGAGGAGCGAGGAGTCCTTGACCTGATAGCTCGTAACGCTGTTCTTCGGGAGTCGCTCGATCGGCCGCGGGTGGCGCTCGATTCGTTCCTCGCCAGCGACCAGGCGGAAGAGGCCGATGCGAGCGTTTAGGCGCCTATTGGGCGCCACCGCTCGCCGTTTTTCAATCGGGGCGCCGAGATTTGAACTCGGGACCTCTAGTCCCCCAGACTAGCGCGCTAACCAGGCTGCGCCACGCCCCGCTTCGCGACTAGATTAGCGCGATGCCGACGGACCAGTATCACGAGCCGCCTGAGGAGCTTGGCGCTGACGCTCGCACCTTCGCACGCTTGATCGCCTCCCTCCAGGAAGAAGCCGAGGCCATCGGCTGGTACGAGCAGCGCCTGGCCGTCGAGACCGACGCGCAGGCGCGCCGCATCATGGAGCACGCGCAGCGCGAGGAGTTCCTCCACTTCTCGATGGACCTCGAGTTCCTCGCGCGCCGCAAGGAGAAGTGGCGCCTCGCGCTCCAGAAGATCCTGTTCAAGGACGGCGACATCGTCGAGCTCGCCGAGCGGGCCGAGGACGCCGTCGAGGACTAGCGCCTAGTCCTCGGCGAGCCGCTTGTAGAGGCGATCGATCAGCGCCGGCATCTCCTCCAGCCGCTCCGTGATGACGCGGATCCGGTACTCGCGGAAATGCTCGGGCTCGACATCGAGCGCAGAAGCCAGCGAGCGGACGATCTCGTTCGACGGCACCGGCCGGTTCCCGTGCACGAGGTGGTTCAGATAGCCCGCGGAGAGCTTCGTCTTCGCGGCGAGCCCGCGGTACGTGACGCCGTTCTCGGTCATCAGGCGCTCGAGCGTCTCGCCGAAGGGGTCGTCGCTGAACCTGCGCCTTCGAGCCATCAGCGCAGGCTACCGAGATCTTCGATCGCCACTCGCTCCTCTGTACCCGTCTCGCGGGCGCGGATGTCGACCGCCCCGTCCTCGAGTGTCTTCTTGCCGACCGTGACCCGCACGGGGAGCCCGATCAGGTCGGCGTCGGCGAACTTCTCGCCGGCACGCTGGTCGCGATCGTCCAGGAGCACCGCGTCGCCCGCGTCGTCGAGCTTCGCCGCGACCTCGTCGGCGCGCTCCTCGAGCCCGGGCAGCACGACGAGATGGACGTCGTACGGCGCGACCGACCGTGGCCAGCGAATGCCGTCCTCGTCGTGGTGCTGCTCGACGATCGCCGCCATCGTCCGCGCCGGGCCGATTCCGTAGCTGCCCATGACCAGGAGCTTCTCTTTGCCGTCCTCGTCGAGGAAGGTCGCCCCCAGAGGCTTCGTGTAGCGCGTCTCCAGCTTGAAGATGTGACCGACCTCGATCGCGGCCTGCAAACGCAGCTTCCCGCCGCAGTTCGGGCAGGTGTCGCCCTCGCGCACCTCGCGGATATTCGCAAACCGCGCCTCGAAGTCGCGACCGGCCTGCACACCGCGAAGATGGTGGCCGGACTTGTTCGCGCCCGCGACGAACTGCCCTTCGCGGAGCGCCTCGTCGGCGACCACCTCTACCGCCACGCCTACCGGCCCGATCGAGCCCGGATCGGCGCCGAATGCCTCGCGGATCTCGTCCTCGGTCGCGGGCCGGAACGCCTCGCCCAGCGCCTCGACCATCTTCACCTCGTCGAGCCGGTCGTCGCCGCGCACCAAGCCGAGCACGACGCGCCCGTCCGCGACCACGGGCATCGCCTTCGACGTCGCGGCATCGTCGACGTCCAGCAGCTCGGCGACGGCTTCGATCGTCGCGACGCCGGGAGTCGCGACCTCCTCGGGCGCGTCCAGCGAGGCCGGAAACTCGGGGACACGCGGAATCCCGCGCGCGACCTCGAGATCCGCCGCGTAGTCGCCGCGCTCGCAGGTGACGAGCGTGTTGGAGCCGTCTCCGGGAGCGAGGAAGTCCATGCTCGCGCTCCCGCCCATCATCCCCGACTCCGCCTGCACGGCATAGACCTCCAGCTCGCAGCGCTCGAAGATGCGGTCATACGCGCCCTTGTGCAGCTGGAAGCTCCTGTCGAGGCCCTCCTCGTCGCGGTCGTACGAGTAGGAGTCCTTCATGATGAACTCGCGGACGCGAATGAGGCCCGCGCGCGGCCGGGGCTCGTCGCGCTCCTTCGTCTGGAAGTGGTAGAGCATCTGCGGGAGGTCGCGGTACGACTGGATCTCGCGCGCGTGGAAGGTGATCGTCTCCTCGTGGGTCATCGGAAGGACGAACTCGCGCTCGTTCCGGTCGCGGAGCTTGAACACCTCAGGGATCTCGTACCTTCCAGTGGCCCTCCAGAGCTCGGCCGGCGTCAGGACCGGCATCAGCATCTCCTGCGCGCCGATCGCGTCCATCTCCTCGCGGATGATCTGGACGACCTTCTCGTGGACGCGCCAGCCGAGCGGCAGAAACGTCCACACGCCCGCGCTCACTTGACGGATGAAGGCGCCTCGCACCAGCAGCTTGTGGCTGATCGCTTCCGCGTCGGCCGGCGCCTCGCGCAGGGTCGGCAAGAAGAGCTGTGACGCTCGCCGGATCATGCGGAGAACCCTAGTCGAGGGGAATTTCGGAAGCCTCGGCCATTGCCAGCGCCGCAGGCTTCGCCATCTTCAACCGTTTTGGCCTGCGCATCCCGGCCTCGATCCAGGCGTCGATCTCGTGGAAGAGCTCGTCGACGAGGATGTCCGACGAGACCTTCTTCAGCACGCGCCCGTGGGCATAGATGAAGCCGACGTCGCGGCCGCCGGCGATCCCGAAGTCCGCGTCCCCCGCCTCCCCCGGGCCGTTGACGGCGCAACCCATAACCGCCACCTCGAACGCCTGGGGGTAATCCTTCAATCGACCCTCGACCTCGACCGCCAAGTTCTCGACGCCCACGTTGTCGCGGCCGCACGAGGGGCACGCGATCATCACGGGGCCGCGCTCACGGAGACCGAGCGCCTTGAGGATCTCCCAGGCGACCTCGACCTCCTTCACCGGGTCGGCGGTCAGCGAGACCCGCAGCGTGTCCCCGATCCCGTCCGCCAGCAGCGCTCCGATCCCGATCGCGCTCTTGATCGAGCCGCTGAAGGGCGTTCCGGCCTCCGTCACGCCGAGGTGGAGCGGATACGGAACCTTGTCGGCCAGCATGCGGTAGGCGCGGATCATCGTCGGCACGTGCGTCGACTTGACCGAGATCTTGAAGTCGTGGTACTCGAGCCGCTCCAGCAGCTGCACCTCCTCGAGCGCCGCGGCCACGAGCGCCTCCGCCTGGTCCTGCTGCGCGAGCTCGTGCAGGTGCTTCGGCAGCGAGCCCGAGTTGGCGCCGATCCGCATCGGGATGCCGGCCACACGCGCGGCGCTCACGACCTGCCCGACGCGCTCGGGGCCGCCGATGTTCCCCGGGTTGATCCGGACCGCGGCCACGCCCGCGTCGATCGCCCGCAGCGCGAGGCTCGCGTTGAAGTGGATGTCGGCGATCACCGGGATCGGAGACAGCCGCACGATCTTCTTCAGCGCGTCCGCGTCCTCGATCTTCGGCACCGCGCAGCGCACGACCTCGCAGCCGGCCGAGGCGAGGGCAGCTATCTGGGCGGTCGTCGCGGGGACGTCGTGGGTCGGCGTCAGCGTCATCGACTGCACCACGACGGGCGCGCCGCCGCCGATCCGGACACCGCCGACGTTGATCGACCGCTCGCTGGACATCAGTTACCCAGGTTGCCGATGTCGTTCGAAAGCCCGATGAAGAAGAGCAGGAGCACGAGCGCAATCCCGATCGCCGATGCCCGCTCGTAGACCTCGCGCCCGACCGCGCGCCCGCGAATGCCCTCGATCAGCGAGAAGACGATGTGTCCTCCGTCGAGCGGCAGGAACGGGAGCAGGTTCAGCAGCGCGAGGGACAGGCTGAGCAGCCCCAGCACCCACAGGTACGTCTGCAGCCCCTGCGCGAGCGCCTCCGATGAGCCCTGGACGATCCCAACCGGGCTCGAGACCTCCTTCCGGTTCCCGCGAACGAGCCGCGAGAGCGACGCTCCGATCTCCTTCGTGATCACCGTGGTCAGCTTCACGGACTCCCAGCTCGCCTGCGGCACGGAGAGCTGTGGCTCGGTCTTCGGGCGAACTGGGCCGAGGACCAAGGGCCCGCTCTCGCCCTTCCTGCGGACGGCCAGCGTGATCGGCTTGCCTTTGGAGGACTCGATCAGGTTCGGCACCTGGGAGACGTCGTCGACCTTGTGGCCGTTGATCCTCAGGATCCGGTCGCCCGGCTGGAGGCCGATCTGCGCCGCTGGGTGGTCCGCGCGCACGTCGTGCACGACCGGCGCGTTCGTCTCCATCGAGAAGCCGAGCCGGTAGCCGCCGCTGCCGACGACGAACAGAGTCGCGAACAGGATCACGGCGAAGAGCAGGTTCGTCCCGGGACCGGCGAAGATGACGAGCACCTTCTTCCAGGTCCTTTGGCGCCAGTAGGCGTCGGCGCCGAGCCCGTCTGCGAGCTCGTTCAGGCCCTTCTGCGCACCCTTCCGCGCCATGCGGCTGACGTCGGCGACGTCGAGCGCACCGGCCAGCTCGGTCAGATGCGTGCGTCCGCCTGCCATATCGCCGTCCGCGAGGCTGCGCTTGAGGCGCTCCAGCGGGCCGACGAGTCGAGGGGCTTCGTCCTTAGCCGGCCCGAAGAACGTGTCCACGTCCGACGGGGCCGGCCTGTGCATCCCGGGGATCTTCACATAGCCGCCGAGCGGGACCGCGCCGATCCCGTACTCGATGCCCTTGCGCTTGACCTTGGCGAGCGCCGGCGGGAAGCCGACGTAGAAGCGGCGCGGGCTCATGCCGACGGCACGCGCCGTGAAGAAGTGGCCCGCCTCGTGGACGAGGACGAGGAGGCTCAGGCCGATGATCGCGATGAAGATGTTCACGGCACCGGCGCTCCGACGGCCTCTTCGGCGAGGCGACGTGCTTCGCGGTCGGCCTCGACCAGCTCTTCGAGGTCTCGTGCCGGCGCGCCGTCGACTCCGGACAGGACGTCCGCAACCACTCCTGCGATGCCGAGGAACGGAAGTCGGCCGGCGAGGAAGGCGGCGACCGCGACCTCGTTCGCGGCGTTGTAGGCGCACGGATGCGTTCCGCCGGCCTCTCCGGCCTGGCGTGCGAGGGCGAGCATGGTGAATGTCTCGACATCCGGCGGCTCGAACTCGAGCGCCAGCCCGTCGGCGAAGTCGAGACCGGGAACGGGCGTCGCGGCGCGCTCGGGGTACGTCAGGGCGTATGAGATCGGCACGCGCATGTCCGGGTACCCCAGGTGGGCCAGCGACGCGCCGTCGCGGAAGCGGACGATCGCGTGCACGACCGAGGTCGGGTGCACGACGACCTCGATCTGCTCGTACAGGAGCCCGAAGAGGAAGTGCGCCTCGACCAACTCGAGGCCCTTGTTCGCCAGCGTGGCCGAGTCGACGGTGATCTTGGGGCCCATGCGCCAGGTCGGATGAGCCAGCGCATCGGCGCGGGTCACGTTCGCCAGCTGCTCGCGCGTACGGCCGCGGAACGGGCCGCCGGACGCGGTGAGGACGATCGAGCTCACCGACTCGAGGTCGCGCCCCTCGAGGCACTGGAAGACGGCGGAGTGCTCGCTGTCGACCGGCAGCAGCGCTCCTCCACCCCGCTCCCGCGCCGCGAGGGCGAGCTCACCCGCGGCGACGAGGCTCTCCTTGTTCGCGAGAGCGAGCGTCACGCCGTGCTCGAGCGCCCACAGCGTCGCGGGCAGCCCCGCAAAGCCGACGACGGCGTTGAGGACGATGTCCGGCTCGGCCGCGTCGAGGAGGGACGTCAGATCGCCGCCGACCTGGGCGTGCTCGACGCCACGCTCGGCGGCCAAGTCGCTCAGCTCGCTCGAGCCGGACGCGACCGCGCAGACCTCGAGCTCTTCGCTTCCGTCGATGATGTCGAGCGCCTGACGGCCGATCGACCCCGTCGCGCCCAGAACCGCAATGCGCTTCATCGAACCAAGTGTAGGCGGCCTACAGTTGCCCGAAGGCGGCCACCACGTAGTACGAGGCGACCCAGGCGAAGAGGAGCGCGTCGACCCGGTCGAGCACACCTCCGTGCCCCGCGAGCAGCCGGCCGGAGTCCTTCACGTCCGCGTCGCGCTTGAGCGCCGATTCGAAGAGGTCACCGAGCGGGGCGGCGATCGCGATCGCGGCGCCGAGGACGAGCGACTCCGGAATCGATAGGAAGTCCTGCTTGTACAGCGCGATGAACGTCACGGCGATCGTGGCCACGGTCCCAGCGGCCAGACCTTCCCAGGTCTTCCCCGGCGAGACGGTCGGCGCGAGCTTGTGCCGGCCGAACAGGAGCCCGAAGAAGTACGCCGCCGCGTCCCCGGCCCAGACCGCGAGCACGACCGTGTACAGCGCCAGCACCCCGTGCTCGTCGATGTCCCGCAGAAGGAGCGCGTACGCGAGGCCGAGCCCGATCCACGCCACCCCGAGCATCGTCACGCCCACCGACGACGCCCCGGCCGCGCCTTTGAAGACGAACGCCAGCGCGAGCGTCGCGAAGATCCCTACGAGCGTCCAGTTCGTGCCGCCGAGCTCGGCCCCGAGCAGCATCGCAATGGCGCCGAGATACCCCGCGAGCACCACCGGGCGCAGCGTCCGCGTCATCCAGTACAGCTCGTGCAGGGCGACCAGCGCGGCCACGATCGCGAGCCCGAACAGCGGCCAGCCGCCGAGGTACATCAGCCAGAGGACGAGCGGGATCCCCGCCGCCGCGATCAGGATCCGCGACCAGAACGAGCTCATCGCCGGCCGAACCGCCGCTGACGGCCCGCGTAGGCCGCCACCGCCTGCCTCAGGTCCTCCTCACCGAAGTCGGGCCAGAGTGTGTCCACGAAGAAGAACTCCGAGTACGCCAGTTGCCAGAGCAGGAAGTTGGACATGCGCAGTTCGCCGGAGGTCCTGATCACCAGGTCTGGGTCGGGCATGTCCGGGGCGTACAAGTAAACAGCGAACACGTCCTCGTCGACCTCCTCAGCGCGTAAGCCCGCCTCGATCATCGCGCGGGCTGCATGTGCGAGCTCGGCCCGGCCGCCGTAGTCGAAGGCGATCCAGAGCTCGAGCCGGTCGCGCCCGGCGGTCTCGAGCTCGAGCGCGCTCATCCGCTCCTGCAGCGACTCCGGCGCGCGATCCCGGCGACCGATGAACCGCGTGCGCACGCCCTGCGCGGCGAGGTCGGGCAGCTCGCGGTCGATCGTCTCGTGGAAGATCTCCATCAGCGCGTCCACCTCCGGCGGAGGTCGCAGCCAGTTCTCGGTCGAGAACGCGTAGACCGTCAGCGACTCGATCCCGAGGTCGATCGCGGCCTCGACGGTTCGCCGCAGGGCCCGCGTTCCCTCGCGGTGCCCGGCTTCGACGGGCAATCCCCGCGCCTCGGCCCAGCGGCCGTTGCCGTCCAGGATGATCGCCACGGAACGCGGAGCGTCGCCCGGCGAGACCTCTGGCGGGCGACGGAACGCGCCGCGAATCCGCTCGAGCAGGGTTAGACCTCGGTGATCTCGGTTTCCTTGCGCTTCAGGAGGTCGTCGACCTTGCTCGTGTGCTCGTCCGTGAGCTTCTGGACACGCTCCTCGGCCCGGCGCTCGTCGTCTTCGCCCACTTCGCCGCTCGTCTTCAGCTCTTTCAAGTGCTTGTCCGCGTCGCGGCGGACGTTGCGGATCGCGACCTTCCCGTCCTCTGCGATCTGGCGGACGACCTTGACGAGCTCCTTGCGCCGCTCCTCGGTCAGCTGCGGGATCGGGAGGCGGATCACCTTGCCGTCGTTCGACGGCGTGAGGCCGAGCTCCGACTCCTGGACCGCGCGCTCGATCTCCTTGATCGAGCTCGGGTCGAACGGCTGCACGGTCAGCATGCGCGGCTCGGGGACGTTGATCGTCGCCAGCTGCTTGAGCGGGGTCTGCTGGCCGTAGTAGTCGACGGTGATCCGATCGAGCAGCGCCGCCGACGCGCGGCCGGTGCGGACGGTGTTGAACTCGACCTGCGTCGACTCCACCGACTTGTCCATGCGCCGCTCCGCGTCCTGTACGAGATCGTCGATCGCTGGTGGCACTAATCCTCCTTGTCGGGGGTTCGGATGATTGTGCCGACCTTCTCGCCCGAAAGCACGCGCTTGATGTTCCCGGCCACGAGCCCGAAGACGTGGATCGGAAGCCCGTTCTCCATGCACAGCGAGAGCGCGGTCACGTCCATCACCTCGAGGCCGCGCTCGATCGCCTGCAGGTGCGTCAGCTCCGGGAGCAGCTCGGCGGTGGGCTCGACCCGGGGATCGGCGTCGTAGACGCCGTCGACGCCGTGCTTGGCCATCAGGATCGCGTCCGCTCCGATCTCGAGCGCGCGCAGCGCGGCCGCGGTGTCCGTCGTGAAGAACGGGTTGCCGGTGCCTGCGGCGAAGATCACGATCCGCCCCTTCTCGAGGTGCCGGATCCCGCGACGGCGTATGTACGGCTCGGCCACCTCGGCGACTCCGATCGCGGACAGGATGCGCGTGTGCGCCCCGAGCCGCTCGAGGACGTCCTGGAGCGCGAGCGCGTTGAGCAGCGTCGCGAGCATTCCCGCGTAGTCGGCGGTTGCGCGGTCCATCCCCTCGGCGGCGGCCGCCATGCCGCGGTAGATGTTCCCTGCGCCCACGACGATCGCGATCTCGACGCCGGTCGTCTGGCACTCGACGATCTCCTCGGCGATCGCCTCGATGCGCGGGAGCTCGAGGCCGAACTCCTTGTCGCCCATGAGGGCCTCGCCGGAGAGCTTGAGCAGGACGCGGTCGAAGGCAGCCTTGCCCTCGGCCGAGGCGACGGCGCTCTCCTCCTCGCGGACCGTCACTCGGCGAGGGCGTAGCGCTCGAACTCGAGCACCTTCAGCCCTTCCTCCTCGAGCGCCTGTGCGACCGTCTTCTTCGGCTCGTGGATCCACGCCTGCTCGGCGAGCACGTTCTCGGCGAAGAACCGCTTGCCGAGCATGCCCTCGACGATCTTCTCCCGTGCCTGCTCGGGCTTCGACTCGACCTCGGGAAGCTTCTCGAAGATCTCCCGCTCCTTGGCGACCTCGTCCTCGGGCACCTCGTCGCGCGTGGCGAATCGCGGGGCGGCGAACGCGATGTGCATCGCGAGCCTGCGCGCGGCTTCCGGCGAGCCTTGCGCCTTGACGAGGACGCCAATCTTGTTCGCCGGCGGATGGACGTAGGCGGCGATCGCCTGGCCGTTTCCGCTCTCGTACCGCGCCGCTCCGCGGACGAGGATGTTCTCGCCGATCTTCCCGATGAGCTCCTTGCGCTCGTCCTCGAGCGACTCGACGGCATCGGGCCCGTCCTTGTCGACCAGGTCGAGAACCTTCTCGGCGAAGGCGCGGAACTCGTCGTTCTTGGAGACCGGCTCGGTCTCGGAACCGATGGCCACGATCGTGCCCTTCGAGTCGTCGAGGCGGGTGAGGACGACGCCCTCGGGCGTCTCGTTCCCGGCGCGCTTGCCGGCGGACGCCATCCCCCGCTCGCGCAACAGCTGCTTCGCCGCCTCGAGGTCGCCGTCGGCGTCCACGAGCGCGCGCTTGGTGTCCATCATCGGCGCGCCTGTCATCTCGCGCAGTTCCCGGACCATGTCCGCCGTGACCTCGGTCATTCGGCCGGCACCTCCTGCGCAGGAGCAGTCTCCTCGACGGCCGGAGCGTCCTCTGCAGGAGCGGTCTCCTCGGCGGCCGGAACCTCCGCGACGGGCTCGGCTGGGGCCTCGGACTCCGGAGGCGGCTGCTCCTGGAACTCCTCGGGCTTCACCTTCTGCATTCCCGCCTCGATCGCGTCCGCGATCGTGCGGATCACGAGGTCGCACGACTTGATCGCGTCGTCGTTGCCCGGGACGACGTAGTCGGCCTCGTCCGGATCGCAGTTCGTGTCCACGAGCGCGACCACCGGCAGGCCGAGGCGGCGGGCCTCGCGCACGGCGATCGCCTCCTTGCGCAGGTCGACGACGAGCATGGCGTCCGGCTGGCGCTTCATGTCCGCGACGCCTCCCAGATGGCTCTCGAGGCGCTCGAGCTCGGCGAGCATCGAGATCCGCTCCTTCGGCGGGAGCAGGTCGAGCTGGCCTTCCTCCTTCAGCCGGCGCAGCTCGTGCAGGCGGTCGATCCGCCCCGAGATCGTGCGCCAGTTGGTCAGCAGGCCACCCAGCCAGCGGTGGTTCACGTACGGCATCTCGACTCGCTTCGCCTGCTCCTCGATCGAGTCCTGGGCCTGCTTCTTCGTGCCGACGAAGAGCATCGTGCCGCCCCGCTCGGCGAGATTCCGCGCGAACGAGGCCGCCTCCTCCAGAAGCTGGAGCGTCTGCTCGAGGTTGATGATGTAGATCCCACCGCGCTCGCCGAAGATGAAGCGGCGCATCTTGGGATCCCAGCGACGCGTCTGGTGACCGAAGTGCACTCCGGACTCCAGCAGCTCTCGCATGGTGACGACTGCCACGACTTGCCTCCTGTTGGTTGTTTTCGATGCAGCCGGCGGCGGCGGATGGAACCACTGGTACAGCGGCACCACCATCCACCCTCCCGCCGGGACGGGTTACAGAGCGGCTGAAGTTTAGCCGAGTGCCCGCAATCGCCCGAGAAACGCGGACAGCTCGTCGGGCAGCGGCGATTCGATCTCGATCCTTGTGCCCGTGAAGGGGTGCTCGAACGCGAGCCGGTTCGCATGCAGGAACTGACGCTCCAGCGCCTTGTCGGCGACGCCGTAGACGCGGTCTCCGACGACCGGAAGGCCGATCGAGGCCAGGTGGACGCGGATCTGGTGCGTCCGGCCCGTCTCGAGCTTGACGTCGAGGAGCGCATGCCCGGCGAGCAGCTCGGCGACCCCGAAGTGCGTGACCGCCTCGCGCGGCGAGTCGGTGTCGAGCGAGCGGCGCGTCGGATCGTCACGGTCACGCCCGATCGGCGCGTCGATGCAGCCGCGCCACGAGCGGGGGTGCCCGCGGACGAGCGCGATGTAGCTCCGCTCCAACTCGCGGCTCCGCACGAGCTCCTGGAGCCGTTCGTACGCCTCGTCCGACCGCGCGACGACGAGCAACCCGGAGGTGTCGCGGTCGAGCCGGTGGACGATTCCGGGCCGGTCCTCCTCCCCACCCGCGGTACGCCCGGCGAGCCCGTGGACGAGCGTTCCGGTCGCGTGGCCCGCACCCGGGTGCACGACCACCCCGGCCGGCTTGTCGACGACGAACAGGTGCCCGTCCTCGTACGCGATGCGGAGATCGACTTCCTCGGGCTCGATCTCGCGCGAGCGCTCCGGCGGCACCTCGACCTCGAGCTCCTCGCCGCCTTCGAGCTTGTAGCTCTTGGGCCGTGGACGGCCGTCCACGCGGACTCCGCCGCTCTCGACGAGCCGCTCTGCCGCCGAGCGCGAGGCGATCTCGGGCAACTCGGCGAGAAAGCGGTCGAGCCGCGTGCCCGCCGCCTCGTCGGGGATCCTAAGCGTGGGCGTCGGGAACCGGATGCGGCCGCTTCTGCACGCGTTGCGGGAGCAGGAGCGCGGCGAGCAAGACGAGCACGCCGAGGACGATGAAGCTGTCGGCGAGGTTGAACGCGGGCCAGAAGCGCAGGTCGATGAAGTCAGTCACGTGCCCAAGCCTGATGCGGTCGAGGAGGTTGGACGCGCTGCCGCCGATCAGGAGGCCGAGCGCCACCGGCAGAATCGGATGCCGCGAGCCTGAGCGGGCGAAGAAGACGAGCATCCACGCCACAGCGATCGCCGTCAGGATCGTCACGATCGGGGTCGCGCTTGCGAACAGGCCGAACGCGATCCCGGAGTTCTGGACGTGGTGGATCGACAGCGGCCCGGCCACGTGCCGCTCCGCATCGAGCGTCAGATGGCTCGCGACGATGTGCTTCGTGAGCTGGTCGCCGGCGAGCGCCGCAAGTGCGATCGCCAGGAGCCCGATCCACTGCTGCATCCGCGCGTGCAGAGGCCGGCGTGCGCCTGCGAGGGGCGTCAGCGCGTCGGTCGACGAGCCGACACGGACGTCCAGGTTACGGGGCGCCGGCTCGCTCAACCGCGCTCCTCGAGCCGCTTGCAGTCGATGCAGGTCGTGGCCCAGGGGATCGCGGCGAGCCGCTCCTCGGAGATCGGCTCCCCGCAGTTGACGCACGTGCCGTACGTGCCCTGCTCGATGCGCGCCAGGGCGCCGTCGATCGACGACAGCACGTTCTCCGAGTTCTCCTCGAGCGTGTAGTCGATCTCGCGATCGAGGGTCGCCGTAGCCGTCTCGGCGAGGTGGTCGTCGGTCGTCTCGTCTTCGGTCTCGTCCTCGATCGAGCCGGGGTTCTCCTTGTGCAGGTACTCGATCGCGTCGACCACGCGTTGTCGTTCCTCCTGGAGGAGCTCACGGAACCGGTCGACATCGACGGCCACGGACGAAGTCTAGTCGCGGCTCAGGCGGCCTCGGCAGGCTCATCCTCTCCGTCCTGCTCGTCGGTGACTTCGAGGGCGGAGCGTAGGAGTGCCCGGATTCTGCTGGCCTCGGCGCGCAGGCGCTCGCGTTCTGCGAACGCGTCCTGCGTGATCTTGCGAGCCTCCCCGCGTGCCTCGGCGAGCACGACGTCCGCCTCGCGGCGCGCGTGTTCCCGCAGCTCCGCGGCGCTTCGTTCCGCAGTGACCAGCGTCTTCCGCAGCAACGTTTCGAGGTCGCGGTAGCGCGCGATGTCGGACTCCAGGCGCTCGGTCTTGTCCTGGAGGTCGGCCCGGTCGCGCCAGACCTCCTCGAAGCTGTCGACGATCTCCTCGAGCAGGCGGTCGGTCGCCGCCCTGCGGTAGCCGGTGAGCCCTCGGCCGAGCTTCACGTGACGGATTTCGACAGGTGTGAGAGCCATCTCTTCACCTCCCTCCTAATGCAGTTGGTCGAGGATCGACGTAATGACCCGGTCCAGCAGGAAGAGCGCCAGGACGGCGACGATCGGCGAGAGGTCGAGCGGGCCGAAGGACGGCAGCAGCCGCCGGAAGATCCGCAGGTACGGCTCGCAGACGTCGTACAGGAAGCGCTGGATCCGGTTCAGCCAGGGCGTGTAGGGCAGCCGGACCCAGGACAGGATGATGTACGCGAAGAGGATCAGCACGTACACGTAGATGAAGACATGCACGAAGTTCTGGATCGACGAGATCGCGTCGGCCATCAGGAGCCATCCGCCCATGCGCCGGATTTCGGCTCTAAGTGGGGTCTTCCTCTAGCTGTCGAGGCTTGGGTTGGGCGCCGTCTTGACATATGGCGCGCGCAGCACGCCGGACGTTTCCCGGCAGCTAGGCCTGGTTGAAGAAGCCGCCGCGTTCTAGGAGCTTCGCGCGCTCCTCGGCGGAGACCTCGACATTTCGCGGCGTGAGCAGGAAGACCTTGTCCGCGACCCGCTGCATGCCGCCCTCGAGGGCGTAGGTGAGGCCGCTGCCGAAGTCGATCAGGCGCTTGGACAGGTCGGCGTCGGAGCCCTGGAGGTTGAGGATGACCGGCGTGCCTTCCTTGAACTTGTCCGCGATCTGCTGCGCGTCGTTGAAGCTCCGTGGAACGACGAGGTGCACGCGCACGGAAGCCTCTCCGGGAGCCGCCTCGACCGCGCGCGGGCGCGGGCGCATGACCGCGGTCCTCGAGCCCGCGGCCTCCGGCTCGGGGTCGGTCCAGTCCTCGAACTCGTTCCGGCGCCGGCGCGGTGAGAGCCTGCGCACGTTCGGACGCTCGCTGTAGGAGCGCTCGAGCTCCTCGTTCGTGACGTAACCGTCCTCGTCCCAGTCCTCGTCCTCCTCGGCGATGCCGAAGTAGACGAGCGTTCGGTTCCAGACGTCTGCAAATCCCATAGCGGCGGGGATGTTAACCCCGATATAGCACCGAACCTATTCGGATCATGGTTGCCCCCTCCTCCGCGGCCACCTTGTAATCCTGGCTCGTACCCATCGAAAGCTGGGTCAGCCCGTGTTCTTCGCCCAATTCTCGCAGTTTGCGGAAGTACGGGCGCGAAGCTTCGGGGCTCTCCGCTGCGGGGGGCATCGTCGAGAGACCGCGTACGTCCGGATACAGCTCGAGCAGGTCGGGGAGCTTCTCGGGTGGCACGCCGGACTTCGTGGCCTCGCCCGCGAGGTTGACCTGGACGAGGGCCGGAATCTCCAGGCGGCGCGCCGCGGACTCGCTGTCCAGCGAGTGGACGAGCTCGCAGATCTGGTTGACGACCTTGGTTTTGCGGCTCTGCAGGTGCCCGATGAAGTGCCAGCGGAATCGGTCGCCGTGGGCGGTGTGCTTCGCCTCGAGGTCCTGGGCGCGGTTCTCGCCGACGACGTCGATGCCGGCTTCGGCCAGCGCGGTCATGTCCTCGACGGACACGTACTTCGTGGCCGCGACGATCATCACGCCGGGCCCGACCTCGTCGCGGACACGGGCCAGCCGCGCCGCGATCTGCTCAGCGGACAAGGCCAAGGACGCCCTGGGTGCCGCGCGGCCGACCGGTTCGCCGCTCGGAGAAGAAGAGGTCTTCGCGACAGCGGGTGCAGAGGTCGACGCGGTCGACGGTGGACGCCCCGGCCTGGCGAGCCGCCTGCTCGGCCGCGGTCCAGAGGTCGAGCTTGCGGTCCGCGACGATCTCGTCCCCGAAGCGGGCCCGGAAGGGCCTCGCGACGTCCTCCCCCACCTCGTAGCAGCAGGGGCCGATCGCCGGCCCGACGATGGCGGCGAAACCGGGACCGAGGATGCTCGCGGCCGATTCGACGATCCCGTCGAGCAGGCCTCGCCAACCGGCGTGCAGCACGGCCAGCGCGGGCTCGGACCCGTTCGTACGGGCCATGGCGATCAGCGCGCAATCGGCGCCGAGCGCGAGCATCGGGATTCCGCGCTCGTCCGTCCAGAGGCCGTCCCCGGGAGCGCCTCGCGAGCCGGCCTCGGCGCGGTTGACGGCGGTGGAATGGGTTTGGTAGCCGAGCGTCAGGTCGTCCTCGTCCGCTCCCACCTCGGCGCAGAGCCGCCGACGGTTCTCGTCCACGCGCTCGACGTGGTCGCCGGTGCGGCGCCCGAGGTTCAGAGACGCGAACGGCCCTTCGCTGATTCCGCCTGCGCGCGTCGTGAAGACGACGTCGTACGGGCCCGGAACGTCCCAGCGGAAGAGCGGAACGCTCACGGCTGCTCGACGAGCTCCCGTGCCGCCTCGAGCTGGGATTCACGGCCGGCGAGCTCGCCGTTCAGCTTTCGGCGCCGCACCTCGGCCAGGATCTCCCCCACGCGCGGCGACTCGGCGAGCCCCAGCTCCGCGAGGTCGGCGCCCGTGATCTCGAGCTTCAGCTCCCCGAGGCGGTCGAAGTAGTCGTGTAGCTGTCGCTGGTCGTCGAGCGCGAGTGCGAAGAGGGGCGCATCTGGCGCGCGCGGTTCCGCGAGAGCGACGACGTCCGCCGGGCTGAGCGAGTCGCGGCCGAGCTCAGCGGCGATCCGCGGGCCGTGTTCGATGGCAGCGGCGATCAGCTCGGCGTCTCGGCGCCGCAGCTTCAGGTCGCGAAGCCATGGCCCAATCTCCTGGTGCGGCAGGCCGCGACCCAGCGCCGCCAGGCCGAGCCGCCAGGGCGGGACGCCGAGGCGGTATCGCTTGTTCAGCTCCCGCAGCCGACCGAAGAGTCGCACCGTCTCTTCGTCGGCGACGACGTGCGGATGCACTTCTCTCTCGGCCCCGAGCTCGGCCAGCCGCGGGATTGCATGGCTTACGTCACCCTCGCTGAGCAGCGCTTCGAGCTCGTCGCGGAGGCGTGCGCCGGAGAGGTTCCCGACGTGCCCGGTCGCAATGCACTCGCGGGCGAGGCGGACCGTCTCGTCGTCCATGCGGAAGCCGTAGCGGTCCTCGTACCGGATCGCGCGCAGGATCCGCGTCGGATCGTCGATGAACGAGCGCTCGTGGAGGATGCGGATGCGACCCGCCTCGAGGTCGGAACGGCCGCCGAACGGGTCGACGAGCTCGCCGAGGGCGTCGCCCTTGAGCGAGACGGCCATTGCGTTGATCGTGAAGTCGCGGCGGTGCAGGTCCTCGTCGATCGTGCCCGGCTTGACAGCGGGGAGCACGGCCGGCGCGTGGTAGGACTCGCTGCGGGCGGTGACGACGTCGACACGGCCCTCCTCGCCGTAGAGGACGACTGCGGTGCCGAAGGTGCGGTGCGCGCGGACACGGCGGTCCAGCTTCTTCGCGAGCTCGCGCGCGAGGGCGATCGCGTCCCCCTCGACGACGATGTCGACGTCGAAGTTCGGCTCGCCGAGGAGGATGTCGCGGACCGAGCCGCCGACGAGGTAGACGCCCTCGTACGGCCCGCTGACGGCGGTGACCGCGTCGAGGACCGGCGCGAGGCTATCGGGGAGCTCGAGCGTCGCCATGGCGAAGGCCATTGTGCCGCCCGCAACCAGGGCCTGTCCCTTCTTCGGTCTCTCACGAGGGACTGTCCCTCGTTACAGGAGTGCGACGGCTTCGATCTCGACGAGGGCGCCGGACGGAAGGCCCGTGATCTCGACCGTCGAGCGAGCCGGCGGTGTCTCGCCCACCCGTTCTGCGTAGATCGAGTTCATCCCCTGAAAATCGTCCAAGGACGTGAGGAAGACGGTCGTCTTCACGATCCGGTCGAGCCCGCTTCCCGCGGCGGCGAGGATCGCCTGGAGGTTGTCGAAGATCTGCCGCGTCTGCTCCTCGATCGTGTCGCCGGCCATCTCGGCGTGCTCGGGCCTCAGCCCCAGCTGCCCGGAGACGAACACGAGCCCGTTCGCCGTGATCGCCTGCGAGTAGGGCGCTCCCTGGAACGGCGCCGGCGCGTTCTCGGTTCGCACCGCGGTCTTCTCCATCTCACTCCCTCCGTTTCCGGGGCCGGCCGGCCTGCACGAGCGCCACGCCGAGCGCCTTGAAGATCGCCTCCAGCACGTGCTGCGGATCGTCACCGTCGATCAGGCGGACGTGCAGCGTAAACCCTCCGCCCTCGGCGAGCTCGTGCAGGAAGCTGGCGACGAGATCGGTACCGAGCCCGCCGACCCGAGCCTCGGAGAGATCGACGTTCGAGACGACAAGCGGCCGGCCGGACGCCTCGA
>VAXT01000129.1 GCA_005883245.1 Actinomycetota bacterium
CCCCGCCGCGCCCGCCTCGCGGCGGAAGTTCGTCGAGAACGCCGTGTACCGCAGCGGCAGCTGCTCCGCGTCGAGGATCTCGCCCATGTGCAGCCCCGCCAGCGCCACCTCCGACGTGCCCGTCAGGTACAGGCCGTCCTCTCCGATCTCGTAGTACTCGTTCTTCTCCGCGGGGAAGAAGCCGGTGCCGTACATCGCCTCCTCGCGCACGAGCACCGGCGGGAGGACCGGCGTGAAGCCCGCGGCGACCGCACGGTCGAGCGCCCAGCGGTAAAGCGCGAGCGAGAGCAGCGCCGTGTCGCCGATCAGGTAGCCGAACCGAGCCCCGGAGACCCGTGCCGCGCGCTCCATGTCGAACCGGCCGAGCTCGAGATGCTCGGGCCCGGGGGGCGACGGATTGCCGACGACTCGCTCGATGTGCCCCTCCGAGTCCTGCTCCTCCGCGTCCGGGACCGACTCGTGCGGAGGGTTCGGAATCTGCTGGAGCAGCTCGTCGCGGGCGGACTCCGCAGCCGCGAGCTCGTCCTCGAGGGCGCGGAGCTGCTCCTTGACCTGTTTCAGCTCCTCGACCTGCTCAGGGGTCGGCCTGCCCTGGATCTTCTGTCGTCCGCGCAACTCGTCGACCTGCGGGACTAGCTCGCGCCAGCGCGCGTCCGCTTCCAGCAGCCCGTCGAACGCCTCGCCCGCTCCCTTGCGCGCTACGGCGACCCGGAATGCCTTCGGGTCGGCCCGCGCAGCCTTGAGGTCGATCACCCTGTTTGGAGGAATGCTCTGAGGCGCTCGCTTGCGACGCCGCTTAGAGGCCATGCCGGCTTTGCCGGCATGGCCGCCTCAACCGTGTCGGACACTGCGATGTGCCTCATCCCGTTTGGAGGAAGGCCACGAGATCGTTCAGCTGCTGCGAGGTCAGCTCCGATCCGTAGCTCTGGGGCATGACGTTCGGCTGGTAGCCGGGCGCGATCTCGGCGTTGGGGTCGCTGATCGACGTCTTGATGAACTCGGCGTCCTTCCCCTTGAGCACCTTGTCGAGATCGGGGCCGATCTGCCCGCTCGCGCCCGCGGCCTGGAGCGTGTGGCACCCGCCGCAGCCGTTGTCCGCGAAGACCTTCTTCCCGGCCGCCGGGTTCGCCTTGCCGACCTTGGGGAGCGTTCCGACCACGGGGCCGGTCGGTTCCACGGTCTTCTCCCCGCCGCAGCCGGCGACGAGGAGGGCTGCGAACGCAATCAGGACTGCCCGGGCCATCTGCGGCGAGTCTACTGAACCCGTCGGGCCTCTTCCCAGAAGCGCAGTGCCGCGCAAGAGAGCGCTCCGTACGCGGCCACATCGCGCGGCGAGTCGTTCACGAGCAACGAGACGGCGAGCGCGACGAGCACCGCGTCGACCGCCGCGTACCGCGGACGTCGCAGGGCGATCCAGACGAGCAGAAGCAGCGAGAACGTGATGATGAGTGTCGCCTGCCCGGAGGAGACGTAGCCGTCGAGCGAGACCCGCCAGCGGTGCGCGAGCTCTCCCGCCAGCGCGCCTGGGCCGTCGCCGACGGTGCGTGTGACGTGGCTCGACCCACCGAACGCTGCGTCGAGGCCGACGAGCAGGAGCCCGACTCCGATCGCCGTGGCGCCTGCCAGGGCGACGTTTCGGGCGGTGAGCGCCACCCTGCGCAGCCGCAGCCAAAGGAAGAGGTAACCGGCTGCGAACACGAGGACGCCGCCGCCGTCGGCGCCGAGCCCGCTCGCCCCGACGACCACCAAGACGCAAACGGCGATGAGCGGGAGCAGCCCCACGCCCAGGAGCGCGCCTCCGAGCAGCCCCGGAACGATCAGCAGCGTCTCGACCTGGTTCGAGACCCCGTAGAAGCGGACGCCTCCGTCGGGATGTGGCCCGAAGGCGGCCAGCGAGCTCGTCTCGGTGGGCGCGGAGCTGCTCCTTGACCTGTTTCAGCTCCTCGACCTGCTCAGGGGTCGGCCTGCCCTGGATCTTCTGTCGTCCGCGCAACTCGTCGACCTGCGGGACTAGCTCGCGCCAGCGCGCGTCCGCTTCCAGCAGCCCGTCGAACGCCTCGCCCGCTCCCTTGCGCGCTACGGCGACCCGGAATGCCTTCGGGTCGGCCCGCGCAGCCTTGAGGTCGATCACCCTGTTTGGAGGAATGCTCTGAGGCGCTCGCTTGCGACGCCGCTTAGAGGCCATGCCGGCTTTGCCGGCATGGCCGCCTCAACCGTGTCGGACACTGCGATGTGCCTCATCCCGTTTGGAGGAAGGCCACGAGATCGTTCAGCTGCTGCGAGGTCAGCTCCGATCCGTAGCTCTGGGGCATGACGTTCGGCTGGTAGCCGGGCGCGATCTCGGCGTTGGGGTCGCTGATCGACGTCTTGATGAACTCGGCGTCCTTCCCCTTGAGCACCTTGTCGAGATCGGGGCCGATCTGCCCGCTCGCGCCCGCGGCCTGGAGCGTGTGGCACCCGCCGCAGCCGTTGTCCGCGAAGACCTTCTTCCCGGCCGCCGGGTTCGCCTTGCCGACCTTGGGGAGCGTTCCGACCACGGGGCCGGTCGGTTCCACGGTCTTCTCCCCGCCGCAGCCGGCGACGAGGAGGGCTGCGAACGCAATCAGGACTGCCCGGGCCATCTGCGGCGAGTCTACTGAACCCGTCGGGCCTCTTCCCAGAAGCGCAGTGCCGCGCAAGAGAGCGCTCCGTACGCGGCCACATCGCGCGGCGAGTCGTTCACGAGCAACGAGACGGCGAGCGCGACGAGCACCGCGTCGACCGCCGCGTACCGCGGACGTCGCAGGGCGATCCAGACGAGCAGAAGCAGCGAGAACGTGATGATGAGTGTCGCCTGCCCGGAGGAGACGTAGCCGTCGAGCGAGACCCGCCAGCGGTGCGCGAGCTCTCCCGCCAGCGCGCCTGGGCCGTCGCCGACGGTGCGTGTGACGTGGCTCGACCCACCGAACGCTGCGTCGAGGCCGACGAGCAGGAGCCCGACTCCGATCGCCGTGGCGCCTGCCAGGGCGACGTTTCGGGCGGTGAGCGCCACCCTGCGCAGCCGCAGCCAAAGGAAGAGGTAACCGGCTGCGAACACGAGGACGCCGCCGCCGTCGGCGCCGAGCCCGCTCGCCCCGACGACCACCAAGACGCAAACGGCGATGAGCGGGAGCAGCCCCACGCCCAGGAGCGCGCCTCCGAGCAGCCCCGGAACGATCAGCAGCGTCTCGACCTGGTTCGAGACCCCGTAGAAGCGGACGCCTCCGTCGGGATGTGGCCCGAAGGCGGCCAGCGAGCTCGTCTCGGTCGCGAAGGCGAGCACGCCGGCATAGGCCGCGAAGACCGCGAGCAGCGCTGCGGCCAGGGGGAACCGCGAACGAGTGAGCGCCGCGAGTGCAGGTGCGCCGAGACCGACGACGGCGAGCAGCGACAGGCCGACCGACCGCGGACGGGCGATCTCGAATGCGCTGAGCCCGAGCGCCGCGATCAGTGCGACCGGGCTCGCGAGCAGCGCCGCGCGTCCCCAGAACGACGACCTGAGCCCGAAGGCGAGCAGGGCGAACAGCGCCCCGAGCCCGAAGACGACGTACGAGGCGGGCCCGCGGGAATCGTGCGCCTCGGCCAGCCGCAGGTCGAGCCGGCGCAGGGTCTCCTGCGGATTCGAGTCGGGCCGAGCCGTCAGCGGCGGCTTCTCCCCGCGATCGAGCGCCTTCACGGTCGGCTCGAGGTCGTACAGCGACACCAGGCCCGACACCTTCGTGCGGCTGGAGACGAGCAGCCCGTGGTACCCGTCGCCCACGATTGCGATCCGGTAGCGCCGCACGTTGTGCACCGGCTCGCGAGGTAGCGTCACGTAGATCGTGACCGGGCACGGACACGCTCCTTTGGGCACCTTGGCGAGCACCCGGGCCGCGTCCGAGCCGCTGACCTCCTTCCCGCGCCCGGCGATCAGGAGGCCCTGCGCGCCGCCCGCGGGCGGCTCTCCCACGACGATCCGAACGTGGCCGGCCCAGGCCGTCGGGGCGGTCACGAGCGCGGCCACCGACAGGCCCGCGGCTAAACTTCGTCTGGTACCCCACCGCTTCAAGGAGCGCGATTCTCGATGAAACGCAAGTCTTACGGGCGCGACTTCGGCCTCTCGAGCCGGATGTTCCTGACGATGTTCACGCTCGGACTGCTGTACATCGTCTTCTTCGTGGTGATGGTGAACGTCCTCAACGTGGGGATCTTCGCCGTCGTCTTGATCATGGGCGTGCTCGCGTTCGTCCAGTACTTCACCTCGGACAAGATCGCACTGCTCGCCTCCGGAGCGAAGGTCGTCGAGCCCGACGAGGAGCCGGAGCTCCACGCCATGGTCGAGCGCCTGGCCGCCATGGCCGACCTGCCCAAGCCTCGCGTCGCGATCATCCCGACGGACATCCCGAACGCCTTCGCGACCGGCCGCAACCAGAAGCGTGCAGTCGTCGCGGTCACGCAGGGCCTGTGGAACCGCCTCGAGCCGCAGGAGATCGAGGGCGTGCTCGCTCACGAGCTGACGCACGTCGCGAACCGCGACGTCGCGGTGATGACTATCGCAAGCTTCTTCTCCATGGTGGCGGCAATGCTGGCCCGCTTCGGGTTGTGGGGCGGGATGTTCAGCGGAGGCGACCGCGACCGGAACTCCGGCGCGCCCGTCTGGCTGATCATGTTCGCGGTCTCGCTGCTGACGTACGTGATCAGCTGGGTGCTGATCATGATGATCTCGCGCTACCGGGAGTACGCGGCCGACCGCGGCTCTGCGCTCATCACCGGGGCTCCCGAGCACCTGATGTCGGCGCTGCAGAAGATCGCGAGCCGCATGACGCAGATCCCGCAGCAGGACCTGCGCGAGGTTTCCGGGATGAATGCGTTCTTCATCTTCCCGGCCGGCTGGAAGAAGAATGCTTCCGAGCTCTTCATGACGCACCCGCCGCTCGAGAAGCGCCTCGCCCGGCTCGCCGAGATCGCCCGCGAGATGGGGCGCCCGGTCGACGCCTAGAGCGCTCTTGGTGACCTCACTCGCATCGACCGGTCATTTCAGACGGTCGCACGGGCCAAGCCCGCGCGCCCTGACGACGGCACCGCAAGCGGTGCCTTAGAGGCCGCCGTTGGGCCTCACCGACGTCCTCTTCGGCCGCAAGAAGCTTGCGAAGGCGCAGCAGGAGAAGCTGTTTGCGATCTCGACGGCGCGGATCACGCTCGAGACCGAGCTCGGGCTGAAGCCGACCGGCGACGCGGCCGTGGTCTTCAAGCCGCTGTCCGCGGCGGAGTTCGTGCGCGCGGAGAACGAGCTCCAGGAGCTGCTCGACTCGGTCGCCCAGGAGTCGCATTCGAAGGTCGAGCGGCGCGGCGACGAGTTCGGCTTCGAATGGCTGATCGTGCGCGACAACGACTTCGAGGAGCTCGTGGCCGGGGTGCACCTCGTCGCCTCCGAGCTCGCGGCCAACGGGTTCGGCGAGCAGCTGCTCGCGGCGCCGTTCAAGTTCTCCGGGGGCAAGAGCCCGGTTTACTTCATCTACGGCTTCAAGCGCGGCGCGTACTGGCCGTTCGTGCCGACCGGAGAGGGCAAGGAGCGCGACAACTCGGAGGAGCTCGAGTTGAAGGCGAAGCTCGAGAAGGAGCTCCCGATCGAGCAGGATCTGACGCGCTGGCTGGCTCTCTTCGACGCGCCCATCTGAGCCCCGTCCTGGGACCTGGTCCCAGGACATGGTCGTTGGGGACGCGTCTCGGGACCAGGTCCGTGGGCATGTCTGGTTAGGACGGGGGCTCGCCGTCCCAGTAGTCGATGCTCTCGATGCGGGCGACGACGCCGACGCCCCAGAAGCCGACCTTGTTCGAGCGCGGGTAGTAGCAGATGTCGTTCGGTTCCCTCGTGCCGTACGTGAGCAGCGTGATCGGCCCGCGGAACGCATGCGGCACCCCGGTTCCCGGCGGGCGGCCGACGATCGATCCCCGCCGCACCAGAAGCTCGTCGTCGCCGAGCAGGCATGTCCCTTCGCCGTCGAGGACGAGGAAGAACTCTTCCTCGGCGCCGTGGCAGTGCGGCGGGCAGTTCAGCTTCCCGTCGACGACCACCTCGTGCCGCATCCCGGTGTCGACCGACCCGGCCTCGCGGCCGAGGTAACGGATCTCGACCTCGCAATCGGACTCGGCGCTCGACACCACCTCGGTGTCGTCGATGTTGACGATGCTCGACGGCCGCGCCGCAACCTCGCCGAACACGAGCGGCTCGGCGGCCGCCTCGATGTCCCACGGATCGTCCGTCCGCCCCTCGACCCAGGGCCAGCCGAACCGGATCGCGCGCGAACGAGGCAACCAGCCGATTTCCGTCGGATGGCGCGTGCCGCAGATCAGGACCTCGAGCCCGTCGGGCCCGCCACGCAGCGTGTGCTCCTCGTGATCGGCGAGATGAACGACGCAGTCGCCCGGCCGCAGCTCGTAGACCTGCTCGTCCTGCCAAGAGAACCCCGTACCGCCGAGCACGAAGACGATCTCCTCGGAGGCGCCGTGTGAATGCGGGGGCGTCGACAGCCGACCCGGCTCGATGCGCACACGGTTGACGCCGATGCCCGTGCAGCCGACCGCGGCGCCGAGTCGCTGCCAGCTCGCCGCCATCTCGCCTTTCTCGGACCGGCGCGACTCGACCTGGTCCCAATGCGAGACGTGTCCGCTCAGCGTTACTGGGAAATCTCCTTTTGCTCCGAGCCGGAACCGGAGCCGGTGCCGAGCTCGGCCTTCATCTTCGCGAGCTCATCGTCGACCTTGGACTGCGAGGTCAACTGTGCGAGCTCACGGTCGAGCTGCGTCTCGCCGCCCGCCGTGTAGTCCTCGAGGGTGCCCGACTCGATCAGCTCGTCCATCGCGGATGCGCGCGCCTGCATCTCCTCGGTCTTCTCCTGCGCCCTCTGGATGGCGGCGCCCGCGTCCGACATCTGGTCACCGATGCCGGTCGAGGCCTCGCCGATCCGGACTGACGCCTCCGCGGCCGAGTACTGGGCCTTCATCACTTCCTTCTGGCTGCGGAACGTCTCGATCCGCGTCGAGAGCGCCTTCTCGTTCGCCTCGAGCTTCTGCTGCTGCTGGTTCAGCTCGTCCACCTGGCGGTCGAGATCCTGGAGCTGCGCCTGAGCCCCAGTCTTCCGCTCGAGGGCCATTCGCGCGAGATCCTCGCGGTTGGCGCCGAGCGCCTCGCGCGCCTGCGACTCGAGCTTTGGGACGCTCGCTTCCAGCTTGCCCGCCTGGAGCTCCAGCCGCTTCTTCGCCGTGACGACGTCGGCGACGCCGCGCTTGACGTTCTGGAGCAGCTCGAGCTGCTTCTCGTACGAGTAGTCGAGGGTCTCCGCCGGGTTCTCGGCGCGGTTCAGCAGCTTGTTCCACTTCGACTTGAAAAGCGTCATCGTGCGATCCCATAGACCTGCCACTTCGTCCTCCTACTTGGGTATGCCAGTAGCCTAACGAGCGATGCTGGTCGAGCGGAGCATGGACCCGGGCTGGCTCTCGAACGCGTACCTGGTCGCTGACGAGGAGGGCGGAACGGCGGTCTACGTCGACTCGGGCGCGCCGCTGGAGCCGTTGCTCGAGGCGGCCGAGCGCTGGCGCGTGCACCCGGAGCACGTGTTGCGCACGCACGGCCACTCCGACCACGTCGCGCACGAGCCCGAGCTCGGCCTGACGGTCGTCACCCGCGCGCTGGACACCGGCGGCCTGCACATCGAGGCGCTGCCGACGCCGGGCCATGCGGACGACCATCTCGCGTTCGTCGTCAACGACGAGCTCTGCTTCTCGGGCGACATCCTGTTCAAGGACGCCGTCGGGGGCGGGAGCGACGTGCCGGCGATCCGCAGCTCCGTGATGGACGTCTTGATGAAGCTCGCGCCTGAGATGCGCGTGCTACCCGGTCACACGGACGAGACCACGATCGGCCGCGAATGGGAGCGGAACCCGTTCGTCCGCTACTGGCGCGGCGACGAGCCCGGCGGCGACGAGCCCGGCCGCGTCGGTGGTGAAGAGGTGACGATCCTGGTCGACTCGCCCGACTACGACGGCAAGGGCAAGCTGCTCGTGCGCTTCGCAGACGGCCGCGAGGCGATCCTCGGCGGCTCGCGCGTCGAGCGTGGCTAGGCTCGCCCGCGGGCCTCGTCCAGGAGCTCGAGCACGGCCACTGCGTCGCGAGGGTCGACCGGCGGCGGAACGCCGTCGCGGAGGCTCGCGGCGACGCCTGCGTAGAACGATCCGTACGAGCCCGGCTCCGTAGGCACCTCCCGCGATTCGGCTCCGGTGACGAGCCGGCCCCAGCGCTCGCGCGGCTCCTCGCCGAAGCCGAGGTCGGTCGGCCGGCGGCCCGAGCGCAAGTCCTCTTCCTGGGCGTCCAGGCCGCGCTTCACGAATGCGCCGCGGTCGCCGAGCACGCGGAAGCGAGGGCCGGGGTCGGCCGCGAGCGCGCTCGCCCAGAGGTGCGAGTGGACGCCCGACTCGTGCTCGAGGGCGAGGAAGATGTCGTCCTCCGCTACGGCGCCCTCGCGCCTCGCATCGAGCTCCGCGTACAGCCCGCTCGCCGGGCCGAAGAGCTGCAGCGCCTGATCGACGAGGTGGCTGCCCAGGTCGAGGAGCAGCCCCCCGCCCTCCGCCGGAACGCGCTCCCGCCATCCGCCGCCCACCTCCGGGCGCCAGCGCTCGAAGCGCGACTCGAACCGGTGCACACGGCCGAGCTCGTCCGCGGCCAGCAGCCGCCGCAGCGTCAGGAAGTCCCCGTCCCAGCGCCGGTTCTGAAACACCGTCAGCAGCAGCCCGCTCTCGGTAGCCGCATCGACGAGCCGGCTCCCTTCGGCCGCATTCAGCGCGAGCGGCTTGTCGACGACGACCGCGAGCTCGGCCTCGAGAGCCGCCAGCCCGAGCGGAACGTGGCTGCTGTTCGGCGTCGCGATCACGGCCAGATCGAGCTCGCCCGCCCGCTCCCAGACCTCGTCAGCCGTCCCGACCACGGTCACGCCGGGGTGCTCGCGGAGCGCCTGCTCGCTGCGCTTGCCGTTGCCGGTCACGACCACGGACAGCTCCAGGCCCGGGGTCGTGGAGATGAACGGCGCGTGGAAGACGGAGCCGGCGAGCCCGTACCCGAGCAGGGCGACCTTTGCGGTCATGCGTGGAACGCCGCGAGCCGCTCTGCTTCCTCGTCCAGCTCCGCGCGGGCGCCTTTCGGCAGCCGCCCGAACGGCTGGGTCTTGACGCGGCCCTTCTCGAAGCGCCACGTGCCGGCGACCTGCCCGTCGACGAGGAACGTGTTCACGGAATGGGGGGTCCGGGCGTTGAAGACCCGGGAGCGGTAGCGCTCGGGAAGGACTTGCGTCCGCCGCGCGTGGGCGAGCAGCGTCGCGTCCCAGACCGGCAGGAAGCGGACCGGCGCAGGGGTGTCCTCGTCGGGAAGCGGCAGCCGCGGGAGGTCGACGAGCTCCTTGCCCTGCTCGTCCTCGAAGCGGCGCAGGTCGATCGCCTCGAGTGCTGCTGTGACGTCCGGCTTCGACACGCCCGCCCAGCCGGCAATCTCGTCCGGACGCGCGGGGCCGAAGCCCGTGAGGTAGCGGCGGACGAGCAGCTCGATGCCCTCCTTCTCGGTCGTGTTCTCCGGGCCGACCCATTCTTCCGCGAGCGCGTAGATGTCCGCGCGGCGGCGCTCCCAGGTGCCGGACGGGGGCACGCGGATGAGGTCGAGGAACAGGCCGACGCCGTTCCGGGTGGCTGCGTCCGCCTGCAGGAGCGCGTCCAGCTCGGACTGCGACAACGGCTCCTTCGCGAGGTGGGGCTTCGCCTTGCGCGCGGCGGCCTCGATCTTCTTCCGGTCGGCCTTGTGTGCCCTGACCCAGTGCTCGCGCCGCCGCCGGCGAATGCCGACGGTGAAGGGCCAGTAGTCGCGCTTCGAGACGAGGTGGATCGTCGTTCGCATCAGTGTTCCCTGCACGACTGTCTTCCGCTTCAGCGCACGAGTCAGCTGGTCGCGCTCGAAGCCCTCGAGTCGGGACCAAAGCCCGATGTACATCGAGGGGGCGTACTGCGCCTGGATGCCGCCGATCCGTTCCAGGGCGCGCGGGAGAGGCGTCTTCGCGCGCTCGAGCAGCAGCTGCCGCGCCAGCAGCGCCCGGTTCAGCTCCCGCTCCGTGAGGACGCGCGTCACTTCACGTGAGCCTAATCGGATTCAGAAGAACCTCTTAGGGCCGGTTTAGCCCCTTCTCAGATCGCCCTGGTCTCCTGAGGGAGTCCGCTCGTTCCCAACAGAAAGGAGACCTATGACGGACAGAGTCAAGAACCTGCTGCTGATCGTCCTGTCGATCACGGCACTCGCCCTCGGAGGGTCGGCGATCGCCGGCGCAGCCTCCGGGGGCGGGGGATCGAACGGCAGCAACAGCAACTCGTCGGCGCGACCGACCGCGCCGGCGGGACTGCCGCCCCAGCGTCCGGACGAGACGCTCCTCACCGGTGACACCGCAGCGAAGGTCCGCGAGGCCGCGCTTGCGAAGGTGAGCGGCGGCACGATCGACCGGGTCGAGACCGACGCAGACGGCCATGCCGCGTACGAGGCCCACATGACCCGCAGCGACGGGTCGCGGGTCACGGTCTACGTGAACAAGGCGTTCGAGGTCGTCGGCGTGCAGTCCGGCCCGTAGTCGAGCCTCCCCCCGAGCACGAGAGCCCGGCGCCGTCCGGGCTCTCGTGTCTCTAGCTCGCGCGCAGGCGGGCCTCTGCGGCGCGTGCCCAGCGGATGACCGCGCGCGCATACTCACGACCCCACGCCCGGGTCAACGCCGTGTAGACGTCGTCCGGGTCGGCTTCGGCTTCGAAGCGATCCATCTCCTCGCTCATGCGCTCGGCCTCGAGGCGCCGTGCCTGAATCTGATCCGCGAGCACCTCAGGCGACGTGAGGTCGCCGAAGAAGACCTTGAGCAGCAACGGATTCCGATTCGGGTCCGGCGGTGCGGGCGTCTCCTCGATCCAGGCCTTGAGCGCGGCCCGGCCGGCGGTCGTGATCCGGTAGACGATCTTGTCCGGCCGCTGGGACTGCGCGACCTCGCGTGCGGTGGCCAGTCCCTCGTCGACGAGACGCGGCAGGACCGCGTAGATCGCGCTCCTCGCCGGGCCCCAGACGTAGCCGACCGTCGAGTCGACTGTCTTCTTCACGTCGTACCCGGACATCGGGCCCCAGCTGAGGACTCCGAGAATCGCGGCGTCGGTCGTCGTCAGCGTCCGCTTGCTAGTCCTGGCTGTCATAGTCTAGTCTGGACTATACGTGTCGGCTCTAATTCTTCTCGTGCTCGGCGTCTCGCGCCCTCCGGCGCCGAAGGTGGTCGGCCCGCGCGTCTCGCAGAAGCCGGTCGTCACCTACCGCTTTCGCTCGTCTTCGCGCCGCGCCCGCTTTCGCTGCGCGGTCGACGCGGGCCATATGAGGCGCTGCCGATCGCCTTACCGCGTCCGGTTGGCGGTCGGCGCTCATGTCCTGCGAGTGCGGTCCGTCGATCCGCGTGGACACGCGAGCGCGACGGCCACGGTCCGGATCCGCATCCTCGAGCCCCGCGCGCCCGAGGTGCGGGTCGGGCTCTCGCCGCTCGACGCCATCGCCGTCGGGAACACGATCTGGACGGAGAACTTCGGCGACGGGACGGCCTCGGTCGTCGACGCGTCGACGCGTCGCGTGACCTCCGTCCCGGTCGGCGGCGTCCCGGGCGGGATCGCCTATGGGGCGGGCTCGGTCTGGGTCGGCGATCTTGGCGACGGCACCTTGACGCGGCTCACGACCGGAGGCGCCGTGGTC
>VAXT01000218.1 GCA_005883245.1 Actinomycetota bacterium
TGTGACGTTGCTTACGTACCAGCCGTTCAATCCGAGCGTCCCGAAGATGTGGGGCGTGACGACCGGCGGCGTGGGATCGCCGGGGACGTTCGGGCCACCGCCGGCGCTAGGCGTCAGCAGCAGGGCGCAAACACCGCAGATGAGAAGCAGGCGGTGTCCGCGCACGTCCGTTCCTCCTAGCCTGAGCCTCCGAATGTGAAGGTGCTGCCGCCGAGCAACTTCCCATACCGGCCGGCCGAGAGCGAGCCGTAACCGGGCCACACGAACCAGCTGTACGTTCCGGGCCGCAGCTTGTAGCGGCGACCGTGGTAAGTCCAGGCGCGCGGCAGGTGCAGGCGCGCCTCTACGGGCCACGCGCTGAAAATGCGGCGCCCGCGGACGAGGATCACGTTGTAGTAGCTCGCGCCCCGTACCGGCGTCCACACGAGGAGCGGTGGCTTCGTGACCCGCTCACCGGGAGCCGGGAAGAGCAGCGCGCCGCGGGCGAGGTAGGCGAGCGCCTTCGTCGCCTGGTTCGCCGCCGCATCGGTCGCCGTCAGGCTGTACTGGTAGCGACGCCCGGCGCGCAGCTTGCGATCCGTGTAGCTCTTCGCAGAGCCCGCTCCGCTGAAGACGACGCTTTGGGCAGCGCCCTTGTTGCCCGGCGTGCGCACGACCTGGACCGAGCTCGCGTCCTGGACGTTCCAGTGGAGCTTCGCTCTCCGGTTGCCCGGCTTGACGTTGAGCGAGCGGATCGTCGGCGGTGTCGCGTCGTACTTGAAGGCATAGCTCGCGGTCGTCTGGTTTCCCGCGTTGTCGCGGCAGGAGCCGCTGGCGGAGGCGTTCGGGCTGTCCGGGCCCGCGTATGTTGCGCGGGTGCACGAGGCGATCTGCGAAGTGGCGTCGGTGCCGCTGAAGCCGACCGCCAGCGAGTGGTTGTACCAGCCGTTCGCGTCCGCTGGGCGCTCCGCGAGCGCATTGACGACAGGCGCCGTCGCATCGCGCTTGATGTGGACCGTCGACGTCGCGCTGCCATCACTCCACGTGGCGGTGCATGTCAGATCGACATTGACCGTGTCCGTGGCGATCGTCCGTGCGTCGCAGCCCTCGGAGCTCAGATAAGGAAGCGGTTGGATAAGCCAGTTGACGGTGACGTTGGTCACGTACCAGCCGTTTGTGCCCTGCGTCCCGTAGATGATCGGCACAACTGACCCAACGTCAGGCGCGTCAGGGCGGCCGCTGGCGCCCGCCGGCAAGAGGAAGACTGCGACGCCGATGAGCACGACGACAAGTCGGCGCGCGCGCAAGCGCAGCTCCCGAAGCTCGCGAGGGCTCCGGTGACGCCGCAGGTCTGAGACTCGGTGTCCCAGAACCCTCTCCTTCTCCCACGTGCTGCCCCGGCTTGAGCACCGAGGTGACCTCGAAGCTACTACTTTGTTTCCGAGGTGTCAATTCGGGCCGTAGCCCGAACTGGCGACGCGAACCGGAGACCTAGCCGACTGGTTGGGGCAGGCCTTCGATCGCCTTCAGGGCGCGCTCGATCTCGGCCTCGTCGAGCGCGACGTCCTCGAGCTTCCCGGCGAAGAAGTTGTCGTAAGCGGCCATGTCGAAATGGCCGTGACCGGAGAGGTTGAAGAGGATCGTCTTCTGCTCGCCCGCCTCGTCGGCCTGTCGTGCCGCTCCGATCGCCCCGTGGATCGCGTGGGCCGATTCCGGTGCGGGCACGATCCCCTCCGCGCCCGCGAACTCAACCGCCGACGTAAAGACGTCCTTCTGTAAGTAGGCCTCGGCGCGGATCATCCCGTCCAGCACCAGCTGCGAGATGAGCGGCGCCACACCGTGGTAGCGGAGCCCACCCGAGTGGATCGGCGCCGGCACGAAGTCGTGGCCGAGCGTGTGCATCGGGACAAGCGGCGTCAGTCCGACGGTGTCCCCAAAGTCGTAGGCGAAGGGCCCGCGTGTGAGAGTCGGGCAGGCGGTCGGCTCGCAGGCGAGGACGTCGATCTCCTTGCCCGCGATCTTCTCGCGCAGGAACGGGAACGCGAGCCCGGCGAAGTTGGATCCGCCCCCGACGCACCCGATGACGACGTCCGGAAACGCGCCTGCCAGCTCCATCTGCACGAGCGCCTCCTGGCCGATCACGGTCTGGTGCATCAGGACATGGTTGAGCACGCTGCCCAACGAGTACGCCGTGTCGTCACGGCTCGCAGCATCCTCGACGGCTTCCGAGATCGCGATGCCGAGGCTGCCCGGGAACGGCTTCTGCTCGTACGAGACCTTGACCATGTAGACCTTGCACTCGAGGCCGACGAGCTTGCACGCGAATGCGAGCGCGCTCCCCCACTGGCCGGCACCGGTCTCGGTCGCGAGCCGCTTACGGCCTTCCGCCTTGTTGTAGTAGGCCTGCGCGACGGCGGTGTTCGGCTTGTGACTCCCGGGCGGGCTGACGCCCTCGTACTTGTAGAAGATGCGCGACTTCGTTCCGATCGCACGTTCCAGCCGTTCGGCCCGGTAGAGCGGGGTCGGCCGCCAGAGCCTGTAGATGTCCAGCACTTCGTCGGGGATCGCCACCTCGGGATCGGTGCTGACCTCCTGGAGGATCAGCTCCATCGGGAAGAGCGGCGCGAGGTCGTCGGGGCCGACCGGCTCGCCCGTCCCCGGGTGGAGAACCGGCTGCGGCCGGTTCGGC
>VAXT01000130.1 GCA_005883245.1 Actinomycetota bacterium
CCCGGAACCCGACGTGGACGCCCGATCAGGTGAAGGGCGCGCTGATGAAGGCGGCCCGCTACGTCCCCGACGCGCCTCCGGGCTCGACCGGCGTGGGGGAGGTCAACGCCTACCGGGCCGCGAACGTGAACCGGGCCCCGAACCCGAACCTCGCGCTCGATGCGTACCTGATGCCGGACCCGGCGGGCGGCGGCACACCCGTCTTCGACGCGGTCAGCTGGAGCGACGCGGCCCGTGGCAATCGCAGCTGGGACGCGGTCAGCTGGTCGGACGCCTCCTGGAGCGATGTCTCCTGGACCGATGCCAGCTGGACCGATGTCTCCTGGAGCGACGTGACCTGGTCGGACGTGACCTGGAGCGACGTGCTCGCAGCCGCCGACGTCACCTGGGAGGACGCGGCTGACGGCGAGGTCGATCCGCCCGCAGGAACGCCGGCCGTGCTGACGCCCGAGGAAGAGGCGGCCGCGGAGGCGGACCCCGACCTCGGCTTGACGCCCGATCCCTAGCGCGAGACACCCTCGGCGGGGCCGCGCGTGCCGGCTTCCACGCTCACTCGGACGGGGGACGCCGAGGCTCTTGACCGCCCCTAACTTGAGACACGGAGCCACCTTTCCTCTGCGGCTCCTGACCACGGACTAGGAGAGACTGAACATGCGGCACGGACGACCGAGCGTGAGGGCGGCGTGAGCGCCGTTCCGTCCGATGTTTCCTTCGGCGAGCAGCCGGAGCCCAGCCCGAGCGGCACCCGGCGGCTCTCGCTCGCGGCGACCGCGTACCTCGTAGCGGTCGCGATCGTCGCGGGGCTCGTCGCAGCGCCGTTCGTCCCGAGGCTCCAGACCGAGAGCTACAGCCCGCGTGTTTGGATCATGTTCTTGCTGTTCGTGACCGGCGCGGCCGCCGCGCAGGCGGCGCTCGTGAAGACGGGGCGCAACCAGTCCTACCACGCAACCAACGTCTTCCTGATCCCTGCGATCCTGCTCCTGCCCCCGGAGTTGATCGTCGTCGTCGCGGTCGTCCAGCACATCCCGGCCTGGCTCAAGAACCGCACCGCCTGGTATCGCGAGTGCTTCAACATCTGCAACTACGTGATCGCCTCCATCGCCGCCTGGGCGACGGTGAGGATGATCCTCCATGCCGATGGGCTGGTCTCGAGCATGGGCTTCCGCTTCGCCGTCGCAGGGCTCGCCTGCTCGATCGTCTTCGTCGGGCTGAACCACGCGATGCTCGCGCCGATGCTCCTGCTTGGGCACGGACACACGATCCGCGAGTCGGGCCTGTTCTCGTTCCACGGCCTGTCGACGGAGCTCGCGCTCGCCTGCCTCGGCGTCGTCGTGGCCGCGTTCTGGTACGGAGACCCGTGGCTGATCCCGTTCGCGGTCGCTCCCGTGCTCCTGATCCACCGGTCGCTCTCGGTGCCGCAGCTCGAGGCCGAGGCACGTGTCGATCCGAAAACCGGGCTCTTCAACGCGCGCCACTTCGGGATCGCGCTCAACGAGGAGATCGTGCGCTCGCAGCGCTTCAACCGTCCGCTCGCGCTGATCATGGCCGACCTGGACCTCCTGCGCGACATCAACAACTCGTACGGCCACCTCGCCGGTGACGCCGTGCTGAAAGGCATCGCCGAGGTCTTCAGGACGCACCTCAGGCACTACGACGTCCCGTCGCGGTTCGGAGGCGAAGAGTTCAGCATCCTGCTGCCGGAGACGAGCGCCGAGGAGGCACTCGAGATCGCCGAGCGGATCCGCCGCGAGGTCGCGGATCGCGCCATCGACGTCGAGACCTCGAGCGAGCCGATCCGCGCGACGGTCTCGATCGGCGTCGCCGCGTACCCACGTGACGGCCAGGACGCGAACGAGCTCATCCATCAGGCGGATCTCGCCGTCTACCGCGCGAAGCTCCAGGGCCGAAACCGTGTGCTCGACGCAAGCGCCGAGCCGCTGGCGGTCCCCAACGACCGCAAGCCGCGACTGGTCGCAGTGCCGGAAACGGGCGACCACTTCGAGCCGCTTCCTCCGGCCGTCGAGGTCGCTCCGCCGGAGGAGCGCAGGCATCCACGGACGCACGCGGTGCACGGGCCGCGCTTCCTCTCGCTCTCGTTCCGGCTCGCCCTTCTCGTCGGCTTCGTCTCGATCGTCGGGATCGGGGCGGGCGTCATCGGGCTCGTGCTCGGATCCAACCACGACGTCTTCGCGCTGATCGCCCTCGTCGTCCTCGTCGGCTTCGGCCAGACGCTCGCGATCGAGGTCGACGACGGTGGATCGATCTCGGTCAGCGCGGTCGGCTCGCTGGCCGGAGCGGCGCTCTTCGGCCCGCGGGCGGCGCTCGTGCTCGCGGCCACGACGGCGATCGTCGAGTGGAGCGCCCGCAGGTCCGAGATCCACCGCGTCCTGTTCAACATCGGGGCGCTCACGCTCTCCTCGCTGGCGGCTGCCTGCGTGTTCGCGGTCGGCTTCCAGAGCACCGTCGGAGAGTTCGTGACGGCCGCTGCCGGCCTCGTCGCGGGTTTGGCGTACTTCGCGGTCAACACCGGCCTGCTGAGCGTGGCGATCTCGATGGAGGGACACGAGCCCGTGCGCCGCGTCTGGCACGAGCGGTTCGCCTGGCTCGCGACGCACTGGGTCGTCTACGGCTTCGTCGGCGGCGTGATGGCGATTGCGTACCACGCCGCGGGCCTCTATGCCCTGGCGGTCTTCGCCGTCCCGCTGCTTCTCATGCGCAAGACGCAGGAGGCCTACCTCAGGCACACGCAACGGAGCGCCCAGAAGCTGCGAGCGGCCGCGCAGACGATCCAGAGCCAGAACGTCTCGCTCGAGAAGGCGAACCGGCTTCTGCGCGAGCGCTCGACGGCCGCGATGGAAAGCCTTTCGGCGACCGTGGACGCGCGCGACGCGTACACGGCGGGCCACTCGAGGCGCGTCCAGCAGCTTGCGTTGGCGATCGGCCGGGAGCTCGGGCTCTCACAGACGGAGCTCGACTTGCTCGGGCACGCGGCGCTCTTCCACGACATCGGCAAGCTCGCCGTCCCGGACGCGATCCTGCTCAAACCGGCCGTCCTCACGGACGACGAGTGGGCGCTCATGCAGCGCCACTCCGACGAGGGGGCGCGCATCATCGACCGCCTCGGCTTCCTGAACGACGCCGTGCCTTCGATCCGCCATCATCACGAACGGTTCGACGGCGGCGGCTACCCGGACGGCCTGAAGGGGGAGGAGATCCCGCTCGGGGCGCGCATCATCCACGTCGCCGATGCGCTCGACTCGATGCTGACGACCCGGATCTACCGCGCTGCTCGGCCCGCGATGGAGGCGATGGACGAGCTCAGGCGCGCGGCCGGCACCCAGTTCTGCCCGCGCTGCGTGGCTGCGCTGTCGCGCGTACTGCCGCCGGAGATCCTGGCCGACGAGGCCGCCCGGCACGAGCTCCTCGCCGCCGTGTAGCCCCAATCAGCCATGTCCTGGGACCAGGTCCCGAGGCATGGCCGCGTTGGTCAGGGCCGTTTCAATGTCTTAGACTAGGTTTGCAAGTTCTCTAGTCTGTTCTATTCTTCTTTGCATGCCCCGGAAACGCCGGCCTCCGCAGGCCGTGCGCAGCATCGACCCGGCCGCGCTCGCCGAGTTCCAGGCCGGTATCCGCAAGCGCTACTCGGACGAGGAGATCCTGGAGCAGCTGCGTGCCTCCGCCGAGCGGCTGGGGCGCTCGCCGACGATGCGCGAGTTCGAGGCCGACGAGGAGACGACGGTCCACCCGCAAACGGTGATCCAGCACTTCAAGAGCTGGAACGAAGCCAAACGCAAGGCGGGGCTCGTCCCGCGCCGGTTCGCCCAGCCGGCCGACCTCATCCGCCAGCTGCGCGAGCTCGGCGCTGAGCTGGGACGCGCGCCGACGGCGAAGGACCTCGACGTGCACCGCGACTCGATGCCGTCGAAGTCGCTGTACTGGCACATGTTCGGGTCACTCAAGAACGCCCTCCGCGAAGCTGGGTTCGACGTTCCGGTGGGGGAGGAGAGGCTCGAGCGCGCGATCGACCAGGGTGCCGCGCTGGCCCGCAAGCTCGGGCGGCTGCCGAAGTTCGCCGACTGGAAGCAGGCCCGCGTCGAGGACCCGGAGCTCATGAGCGAATGGCAGATTTACCGCATGCTCGAGCCGCACAAGGGGGCATGGGCTGCATTCCAGTACCTCGTGCGCGAACGGCTACTCGAAGATGGGGTGGAGGTGTCGGCGGAAGGCGGGCTCAGACGGCCGCGATCGCGGCGAGGAGGCGGAGGCACGTAGCGCCCTCCTGAGGCGCCCGCACGGCCGGAAGCGGCGTCTCCTCGAACGCTCGATCCGGTCCGAAGCGCAGAGCCTTCTGCCGGCGGCCGTGAACGAGTGGGACAAGAATTCCCTCGGGCAGCTCACGCTTGCGCAACCGCACGCCAAGGTACCGCTCGACGATCTCGAGTGTCTTCTTCGTCGAGGCGAAGAACGCCTCGCTCAGGCCTTCGCCGAGCCAGAGCGGGCGGCCGACGCCGCGGGCGACGTAGAGCGTGTCCGGTTCGCGGTCGTCGAACCAGGCGGTCGCCATCGAGCCGCACAGCTCCTCGAGCACCTCGGGCCTGGGCCCGTACGTGTCGACGAGCGCGAAGATCGCCTCGCTGTCGACGGTCATGTCGGGCTCGTGGCGCTCGAGGCCGTACCGGGCGAAGATCTCCTCGTCGTTGACGATGATCCCGTTGTGGACCCCCTTGACGGCGCCGTGGCGGATCGGGTGGTTGTTGCCCTCGATCCGCGGATGGCCCTTTGTGTAATCGCGCACATGCAGAAGCGCCTGATTCGCGTCCTGCGGGATGTCCAGGCGGTCGAGGAGCGCGCTGGCCCCGGAGCGCTGCTTGTGCACCGAGAGTGCACCCTCGCCGCGGTAGGCATACCCGGCCGCGTCCGCACCGCGCTCCGCGATGCCCGCGAGGAGGGCCTGAGCCGCGAGCGTTCGGTCTACGCCGCTCGCACGATGAAAGCTATATCCGGCAATGCCACACATTTGAATGATGCTAGAAGTCCGGCTGGACGACCCCGTCCTCGATTTCCAGACGTACCCTGTCTTCCCTTTTCGACGCATAACCTCCGTGGTAGTTAGAGAGGAACCTCCCTCGTTCGAGGGGATCCGGCTAAGCCACCCCCGGTCGAGTGACCGATACAGCTCTCGATGGCGCGGCCTCTGCCTCAGCGACCCCCGGACGACGATCCCACGCCCGAGCCCAAGCTCGAGGTCGTCCCCAAGCCCGCACAGCTCGACGAGCCCGACGATGTCGAGGAGAAAGACTCCTACGACGCCGCCGCCGCGATCACGCAAGACCCGCTGAAGCTCTACGTCCGCCAGATCGGCGACGGCCCGCTGCTGACGGCACAGGAGGAGCGGGAGCTCGCCCGGCGCAAGGACGCGGGCGACGAGGCTGCCAAACGCCGCCTCATCGAGTGCAACCTGCGGCTCGTGATGTCGATCACGCGGAACTACACGAAGGCCGGCGTCCCGCTGCTCGACCTGATCCAGGAGGGCAACCTCGGCCTGATCCGCGCCGTCGAGAAGTTCGACTACAAGCTCGGCTTCAAGCTCTCGACCTACGCGACCTGGTGGATCCGCCAGGCCGTCACGCGTGCGCTCGCCGACCAGGGGCGGACGATCCGGCTGCCGGTCCACGTCGCCGAGCAGACGCGCAAGGTGCTGCGCGCGCGCCGCATCCTCGCCCAGAAGCTGAACCGCGACCCCGAGGTGCCCGAGATCGCCAAGGAGGCAGGGTTCACACCCGAGCGCGTCCAGGAGCTGCTCGACCTAATTCAGGATCCCGTCAGCCTCGAGACCCCGGTGGGGGATGGGGAGAGCGTCTACAGCGACCTGATCGAGGACACGAAGTCCGACCGGCCCGACGACGCGACGACGAAGATGCTCCGCTCACGGGAGCTGGCGGGTGCACTGCGACGGCTGAGCCCGCGCATGCGCCGCGTCCTCGCACTCCGCTTCGGCCTCGACGGCGAGTCGCCCCAGACGCTGGAGCAGGTCGGCCTCGGGCTCGGCATTACGCGAGAGCGCGTACGCCAGCTCGAGTCCCGTGCGCTCCGCGAATTGCGGCAGACCGCTCCGGGCCTGCAGCTCTACCTCGAGAGCGAATAGTCGAAGAAAGTCCGGCGCGCTGCGCGCGCCATGACGACTTCTTCGACATTTGATCTCGCAACCAGGCGTTCCTGATCCGCGAGCGTCGGCTCACGACCGAGCTGCGTCCACAGCAGGCGCTTGGCCTTGTTCATCTGACGCGTACTGTTTCGTCATGCCCGGCGATCCAGGACTGCCCAAGGCCCGCGTGCGAAAGCGGGACATCCGCAAGTTCCGGATCCTTGGGTACAGCTCGCTCGTCTTTGCCGTCGTCGTTGCGCTCTTGATGCTCTCGACGGGCAACGTCGGGTTCGGGATCTTCGTCCTCGTGGGCGCGGTCTTTCTCGGCCTCTCGCTTGCGTGGATCGAGCGCTTCCTGAAGCGCGACGTCGATCCGATCTGACCTTCCTCAGCCCGCGACTGATTCCATCTCTCGGAGCTTCGAGAGACGGCGCAGCGCGTGCACTTCGATCTGCCGGACTCGCTCGCGGGTGAGGCCTAAGGTCCGGCCGATTTCCTCGAGCGTCTTCGGCTCCAGGTCAGCGAGCCCGTAGCGGAGGCAGATCACCTTGCGCTCGCGCTCGGAGAGCGCGGCGAGGCCGCGGACGAGGGCCTGGCTACGAAGCGTGATCTCGACCTCGTCCTCGGGCGAAGGCCCGTCGCCGGCGACGAAATCTCCGAAGACCGCGTCCTCCTGCTCGCCGACCGGCTGGTCGAGGCTCGTCGACGCACGCGCCGCAGCTTTGACTTCCCGGGCCTGTTCGAGGGGCAGGCTCGCCTCCTCAGCGATCTCCGCGAGCGTCGGCTCGCGACCGAGCTGCGTCCAGAGCAGGCGCTCCGCCTTGTTCATCTTCTGGAGCCGCTCGACGATGTGCACGGGCATCCGAATCGTCCGCGCCTTGTCCGCGAGAGCGCGCGCGACAGCCTGGCGGATCCACCAGGTCGCATACGTCGAGAACTTGTAGCCGCGGCGCCAGTCGAACTTCTCGACGGCGCGGATCAGCCCGAGTGTCCCTTCCTGGATCAGGTCGAGGAACGGGAGGCCCTGGTTGCGGTAGTTCTTCGCGATCGACACGACCAGGCGCAGGTTGGACTGGATCATGCGCTGCTTCGCGTCGAGGTCGCCGCGCTCGATCCGCTTCGAGAGCTCGACCTCCTGTGCCGCGGTCAGCAGCGCGTGCCGGCCCGCCTCGCGCAGGAACAGCTGGAGCGCGTCGGTCGTGGTCTCGTAGACGATCGGCTGCGCGGGCGGCTGTTGCTCCTCCTTCTCCTCGACGACGTCGATCCCGCGCTGCTCGCATTCGCGGTGGAGGGCCTCCGCCTCGAGCTCGTTCATCTCGTGCCTGTCGACGAGCTCGATCAGCTCGGATGCACGAACAGAGCCCGCCTGTTCGGCGGTCTCGATGACTTCGCGTACGTCCTCCGCAGTCAGGACGTGCTCGATCTCAACTGTCATACAACTAGGACTCTAAGTACCAGGGCGATTGCCAGATGAAACACGAAACGGACGGCCGGGGCAAGATTTCCGCCTTCTCGATGCAATGCACGATAACGCGTGTTATGTCAAGTCGACCCAAAACACCGCTCGGCGGCTCTCCCCCGCGCTGGCTAGGCTCCAGCCATGAAGAGCCTGACGCTCGCCGTTGCGTTCGGGCTCGTCGCAGTGGGATCGGCATCGGCCGAGCTCGCCGTCCGGAACGTCGATGACGGGATGATCGCGGTTTCGCCGGGCGGGACGCCGTTCGTCGCGTACCTCCAGGGGAAGAACGTCGAGATCGCGGCGCGCAGAGGCGGGACCTGGAGAACATCGCGCGCAGCACGAGTGGCTCGCGGCTCTAACCTCGTCGCGTTCAGGGCCGGCAGACGGGGGGCGGTCGTGCTCGTTCGCGGCCCTGGGTCCCACTCCCTGGACCTCGTTCGGCGGACGAGAGCCGGGTGGCAGAAGATCCGGATCGCCCGCGCCCCGAGTGGCTCGAGGCTCGGCTGGCCGGGGCTCGTGCTCGAGCGTGGAAACGCCTTCGTCGCGTTCACGCGTTGGTGGCATGGGACGCACAAGACCGCTCTCCTGCTCACCCGTGTCGGCCCCCGTGGCCGCACACAGTCGGTGCAGATCACGGGGAGCGGCTTTCCGAAGAGCTTCGTCGCGCCCCCCGCCGTTCCCGTGCTCGCGGGGCGCACGACCTGGAAGGGCCAGTACATCGACGCGGGATACGGCGACTTCCCGGTCGGCCCTCTCCTCGGCGCCGTCGGCGGCAACGCCGTGTACGCAGCGTGGACACAGGCGCTCCTGGGCGCCGGCCAGCTACCGGTCTCCCTCGCAAAGCACGGGCGCTCGATCGAGAGCGACTTCGTGCTCGACCGCGCCGTGATGACCGGCTTCGGCCTCACCGCGCGGGGGCCGGAGGTGGGCGCGAACGAGTGGGTCTCTGCGGGCGACCTCGGGCTCGCGGGAGAGGCCGTGGTCTGGGCCGGCGTGGTCGTCAACCGTCGCGCCGACTTCGAGCTCGACGGCTGGCTCGCAGGCCTCGCCTCCGCCCCACGCGGAACTCGCGACCTCCTTCTGGCCAGGCCCGATGGCCTCTCGTGGTATCGACTGCGCCGGCCCCCGTCGATCCACATCGACCTCGACGCAACCAAGCAGCTCAACGGCACTACGATCGTGACGGGAGACGTCCGCGGCGGCTCGGGGACGGTCAAGCTCTACCGGGAACGACCTGGGGAGCCGCGGGAGCTCGCAGGGTCCGCCCCACTCGCCGATGACGGATCGTTCACCTTCCTCGACACGCCGTCCATCGGACCGTTCGTCTACCGCGCCGTCTACACCGACCGCGCGACCGGGCTGCCGTACGCCACCTTGCTGCGCAACCCGGCCTGATCTTCCCCAGGCTTGTCCACAGACCGGCAGCTTGGGTGTGGAAGATGTTGAAAACTGAACTTTTTGCAAATTGCGGACGACACGTTTCGACAGGTCTTGCAAGGAGGCGTTGACATCTCTAGATTCCCGTTTGCGCCGAGCACGGAGCGCGAGTAGGTCGAAGCCCAGCCGGGCGGCCGTAGGCGGAAGCCGAAAGTTGGTCGGAAGGGTGGACGAAAGCGAAACCGGCTCGGCGAGTTTTTGAGAGAGGCCGCCGCAAGGCGGCCTCTCGGTTTTTCGCGCCGGGTGGTGCCGTTAGACTCGCGCGGTGTCGTTCCACCTGCGCCCACCGAGCGTCGACAAAGGCGTCTCCGCCTTCCTGTGGGCGTTCGGCTTCTTCCTCTACATCTGGCTCGGCCAGCTCGCGCTCGGCATCGGCAAGGGCAGCGCGTTCATCCTCGGTGCGGTTGCGGGCGGGGCGATCTTTCTCTTCATCCGCCTTTACGGCGAGGGCGGGGCACGGCGGCCCCGGCGAGACTAGACGCCTGCCAGCCCCACCCGGCGGTGATCGCCGGAGAGTGAGCGCAGGAGCAGCCGCGCCAGCTCCTCGCCGATCGTCTGGCGCAAGCGAGTCACCGCGGTCGGCCGCGAGTCGGCCGTAAGGCGGGCGCAGTCGTCCAGGATCCTGGTCAGCGCCCGGGTCTGCGGCTCGAAGGAGCTCATGACCCGAATATCGGCGTGCCTGTTCGTCCCGGGGATCCCTCCCGGGAGTGAGCACCCCGAGCCCTGACTATTTCCTTACAGGCTCGGCAGGCTCTCGTGCGGGTTGCGCCTCCGGTGCGTCCTCGTCTCCGAGCCGGACGCGCCGGTCCTCCGCCACTCGACCGTTCCCGTCGGTGGTCGCCTGCGGACGTCGCTGAGAGCCGCCGGCCGGAACCGGCTTTCGCCGGCGCGGAATGCGCGGGCCGGTCGTGTCGAACGTGAGCCCGAAGACGAGCCCGATCCCGAACGCGATTGCAGGAAGCATCAGGCCCAGCGAGTCGACGAGACCGGTGATTCCGAAGTCTCCCGACCAGCTCCGCACGTGACGGCCGAGCCAGTAGCTCTCCGGCTCCTGGGCGGCGAGCATCCACCCTCCGACGACGAGCGTCGGCAGGAACCCGACCAGGAACACGTGGCCCGAGACGCGCGGCCAGCCCCACTTCGTCCAGCCGCCGAGCAGCTGGGACAGCGCCATGACCAGGCCGCCGAGCGCGACCAGCCCGAACGCGGCCCAGTAGCCGCCGAGCGAAGCGTCGGCCAGGTTGTCGGGAACGACAGTCGTCGCGAGCCAGAGCAGCACCCCGGCCCCGGCTGCGCCGATCAACGTCAACGTTGCTCTCGTCAAGCCATACATAGGCAGCACCTCCACCTCGGTTGTGCCCAGTTCGCGGGTTTTCAGTCCAGGTCGAGGCGGCGGGCGTCGAAATGCCCGGAATCCAGCTCGCCGCGGAACTCTTCGACCATGCCCTCGGCGTCGCCCGCGAGGACGTGTTGCAGCACGCCGATCTCGCGATCGTTGTGGAAGGGCAGGTCGACGTGCTCGGGCGTCACGAGGTTCACCGAGACGTGCTCGCAGGCCGGGCACCGCACCGCGAGCCCGAGCGAGCCGTCGCCGGGAGCGAGCAGGAAGAAGGAGGACGGAAACACCGGTCGCGGCCGGCGCTCCGGGTAGCAGTAGAACGTCCACGGCCACTGGCCGGCGAGGATCCGGCGCACCGCGAGGTCGGCCAGCTCTTCCCCCGTCGACTCGAACCGGTCCGTCATCAGGTTCAGGAAGCGCTCCGAGCTGTGGCCCAGTGGCGCCCAGTCGAGCTCGACGTCCGAGACGAGCCCTCGATGCTCGCAGCCGCAGGGACAGTCGAACACGACGTGGAAGACCGCCGGATGGTCGGCGCCCGGAAGCCGGTCGAGGGCCCGGAAGGCCGACAGGCGCACGCGCGTCTCTCCCCTGGCTGGGCACGGGAACGTGTAGCGCGTGGTCAGCGCGTCGTACATGACGATCTGGGACTTGTAATCGGCGCGCCGGACGTGCCACTTGATCCGAGCCCGGCGTGAGCCCGGGCTCAGTAGTGGATCAGCGAGAAGACGTCGTGGCCAGAGATCTTGTCGCGGCCCTTCAGGAAGTCGAGCTCGATGATGAACTGGAGCCCGACCACCTCTCCGCCGAGCTGCCCGACGAGCTCGGCCAGCGCCTTCGCGGTCCCGCCAGTGGCGAGCACGTCGTCGTGGATCAGCACGCGGGCGCCGTCGCCGAACGCGTCGGCGTGGAGCTCGAGCGTGTTCTTGCCGTACTCGAGCGCGTACTCCGCGCTGATCGTCTCGAGCGGGAGCTTTCCGGGTCGCCGGGCCGGCACGAAGCCGCACCCGAGCTTGTACGCGATCGCCGAGCCGATGAAGAAGCCCCGTGCCTCGGCTCCGACGACGATGTCCGGGCTGCGCTCCGCCGCCCAGTCGCCCAGGAGGTCGATGGTCTCTCGCAGCGCGTCGGCGTTCGCGAGGAGCGGCATGATGTCCCTGAAGACGACCCCGGGCTCCGGCCAGTCCGGGACGTCGCGGATCAGAGCCTTCAACCGGTCGACGTTTGCGACGGCCATCAGGCTGACGCCAGCTGTCGAAGGGCGCGCCACGAGAGGAGCTGCGAGAGCTCCTGGGCCAGCTCGGCGAGCGCGCGCAGGTCGTCGAGGGCCGCCTCACGGCGTTCGGGGTTGCGTGTCCTGAGCGACGGCCCGACCAGCTGAGCCAGCAAGGACGCCTCGCGATCGGCGGCCGTTCGGAAGGTGCGCAGGTTTCTCGGGCCGATTCCGAACGAGGCGAGCTGCGCGCAGACCGCCGCGATCTCGGCGTCGCCGGCCGAGTAACGCTTCTCTCCCCCATTCCCGCGCGCCTCGAGCAGTCCGTACTCCTCGAGCTCGCGCATCAGCTGCGGCGTCGCGCCGGAGCGCTCCTGGAGCTCCCTCGCGTTCAGCTCCTCCTCAGGCCCTGCGAGCCCGGCTGCGCGTCTCCGTCGGCGCGCCTTGTTCGCCTCCGGCGACGCGAGCTCCTGCCTGATCACACGCAGGGGAAGGAACTCGTCGCGCTGGAGGCGCAGGATCGTGCGCAGGCGCTCGACCGCATCCTCGTCGAAGAGCCTGTACCCGCCACGAGTCCGCTTGGGGTGGATCAGGCCCTGCTCCTCGAGGTAACGGATCTTCGAGATCGAGACGTCCGGAAATTCGTCGTGGAGGCGGTCGCAGACTGCCCCGATGTGGAGCAGGCCGTCGCGCGTGGATGTCTGGGCCGCGGCGCTCATTGGGAGAGGAAGGTCAGGCGGTACTTGCCGATCTGGAGCTCGTCCCCGTCCCCGAGCGGGCCCGACTCGATCCGGCGCCGGTTCAGAAACGTCCCGTTCAGGCTGCCGCGGTCCTCGATGAAGAACCCACCGTCGCGGCGCACGACGACCGCGTGGCGGCGCGAGACGGTGACATCGTCGAGGAACACGTCGCAATCCGGTGAGCGCCCGACCGTCGTCTCCTCCTGCTCGAGCAGGAAGTGCTCTCCCGCGCGCCCTCCTCCGGAACGGACGACGAGCGCGGGCCCCCCGGGCTTGACCTCGTCGAGAGCGGCGCCGGCTTCGTCGTCTCCCTCCTCGGGCGTGTAGCTCATCGTCGTGTCCGAGCCGCTCTCGTCGTGGACGAGCAGCGCTCCGCAACGTGCGCAATAGTTCGACGCCTCCGGATTCTGGAACCCGCACTCCGGGCAGTACACGTGGCTCAAGCGTTGTCCTCCGAGGGTGGCGCCGCCTTGCCGGCGAGGATCTCGGCGAGCTTGTCCACGTCGACCTGGTCGAGCACGCTCTTCCCCTCTCCTTCCCGGAGCCGCGCCACGCGCTCCGCGTTCAGCATGTCGATGCGACCATGCAGGAGCCGCCGACGGTACGAGACCTCCTGCTCCTCTGCGACGAGCTTGTCGATCTCGGCCTTTAGATCCTCGTCGGACATTGACGCAAGATTGGGAAACGGTTCCACGCGAATCAGCCTTTCGTTCGGAGGACGGAGGCGCTGGCTAGTAAAGCAGCAGCGCGCACAAGGTTCAACCTCAACTTGAGATTTCGGCCTCCTGCTGCAAGACCTCTTCGACGAGTTGCCTCAGCTCTTCCTCGAGCTCGTTCGACGTGCGCTCGTCCTGCCCCTCGGCATAGATGTGCACGAGCGGCTCGTCCGGGTCCGGGATCACCTGCGCCCAGCCGCGGCGGTCGTTGATCTTGATTCCATCGAGCAGGTCGAGGTCGCGTCCCTTGAGGCGCTCGGTCAGGACTCGCATGACCGTCCCCTTCTGGGTCCACGGACACGGCAGTTGCCTGTGCACGAGCGTCGACACGGGGAGCTCGGACACGAGCGACGACAGGGGCTGCCCGACCGGGGCGAGGAGCTCCAGGAGCTTGCAGAGGCTCGCCATCGCGTCGTAGGCGGGCAGGAAGTCCGGGAACACGTAGCCGCCGCCGATCGCGCCGGCAAAGATCACGCCGTCCTGCGCCGCGGCCTTGGTCAGCTCGCTCAGCGAGGCCGGGGTGCGGATCACCTCGAGGCCGCTGCCCTTGACGATCCGGTCGACCTGGCCCGTGACCGTGACGGGGAACGCGAGCTTGCCGCGGCGGCCGTTCGAGCCGATCAGCTTCAGGAAGAGCAGCAGCGCCTGCTCCACGGGGATCTCGCGTCCGCTCTCGTCGACGAGGTACAGGCGCTCGGCCGCGCGATCGAAGACGACGCCGAAGTCCGCGCCGACGGCGTTGACGAGCTTCTTCGTCTGCCCGATGAGGCTGCGCAGGCTCGCTCTCGGGCCGCCGTCCCCCGACGGCGAGAAGGCGTGCGCCGCGACCACCTCGACAGCGAGCGGGCCGAGGACGAGCGGTAGCACGAGCGACGCCGCCGAGTGGCCGTAGTCGACGACGATGCGGAAGTCGCGCTCGCGGATCGCATCCTGATCGAGCGTCTCGAGCAGTTCCTCCGCGTAGACCTCGCGCGCCCGGACCGGATAGTCGACGTTGCCCACGCCGTCGCCGGCCGCGCGCCGCAGCTCCCCGCGGTTGAAGTGCTTCTCGACCTCCTTCTGAAGCGCCGTCGTCAGCTGGATTCCGGGCTCCTCGTAGAAGCGGATCGCGACCACTTCGGGATCGGCGGCGGAGTAGCCGACGTGGAAGCCGGCCGCGTAGTCGTGCGTCTTCAGCAGGTGCCGGCCGACCGCGTTGGGGAGCACGCGCAGGTCGGAGACGTCGACGCCCGTCGAGTTCAGGCCCGCGATCATCGCGCGCTCGATCATCCGGCAGGCTGCGGGAGCCTCGCGGCTGGCGACGATCCGCGCCCCGCGGGGAAGCGCGGTGCCGAGAGCGACGGCGAGCTTCGTGACGACCTCGGGCGTCAGGTCGACGTTGACCAGGCCCGAGACGCTGTCCCGCTCGAATAGCCGCGACGAGGCGCGCGACTCCCAGATCAGGCTCTCGTAGATCTGCGCCCCGCTCTCGACCTCCTTGTACGGATAGACGCGCACGCCGGGCATGAGCACGCTCTCCTCACCGATCTTGACCTCGTCCCCGAGCGCGACGCCTTCCTGGAGGCGCGCGTGGGCCCGGATGTCGCAGGAGCGCCCGACGATCGCACCCTCGACGAGCGCGCCGCGCCCGACGTGGGTCGACGCATCGACAACCGACCGCGTTGTGCGGGCTCGCTCGAGGAGCGTGACGCTGGCCGAGAGGACGGAGTACGCAGCGACCTGAGCGTCCGGCGCGATGCGGCAGTAGTTCGAGATCAGCGCGGGGCCCTCGACCTGGTCGAGGTCCTCGAGCTCGACCCCCTCCCCCAGCCAGATGTTGCCGCGCAGGCGGATCCCGGGGATGCCGAGCCCGACGCGCTCGTCGAGGGCGTCGAAGTTCGCCTGCCGGTACTGGTCGAGGTTGCCGATGTCCTGCCAGTAGCCGTCCATGGCCATTCCGTAGAGCGGCCGCCCCATCTCGAGCAGGAGCGGGAAGAGCTCCTTCGAGAAGTCGTACGGTCGGTCGGTCGGGACGTGCTCCAGCACCTCCGGCTCGAGGACGTAGACACCGGTGTTGATCGTGTCCGAGAAGACCTGCCCCCACGAGGGCTTCTCGAGAAAGCGCTCGATGCGGCCATCCTCGTCGGTGACGACGATCCCGAACTCGAGCGGATTCTCGACCGACTTCAGGCCGATCGTGACCGCCGCCTCGCGCTCCTTGTGGAACTCGACGAGGCTGGTCAGATCGAAGTCGCAGAGCGCGTCGCCGGAGATGACGAGGAACGTCTCGTCGAGCTTGTCGGACGCGAGCCGCACGGATCCGGCGGTGCCGGCGGGCGATTCCTCGACGGAGTACTCGAGGTTCACGCCGAGCGCGTCGCCGTCGCCGAAGTAGCTGCGGATCGCCTGCGGGAGGAACGCGACCGTGACGATGACGTCGTCGAGGCCGTGCGCGCGCAGGAGCTCGACGATATGCTCCATGCAGGGCTTGCCGACGATCGGGACCATCGGTTTCGGCTGGTTCGAGGTCAGCGGGCGGAGGCGCGTTCCCTCCCCGCCGGCCATGACGACGGCCTTCATGCGCGCGCTCCCTTCAGGGCCGTGTAGACGTACTGTGCGCCTGCGACGAGCGCGAGGGCAAGTCCGATCCAGAAGAGCCAGAGCGGCCAGTTCGTGTCCTCGTGGGTGATCATCACGAAGACGAGGGACGCGTACAGGACCCAGGTGGCGAGCTTGCCCAGGAAGTTGACGTTGAGCTCGTAGCTTTCGGGCACGAAGAGCTTGTACCCGCCGATGAGAAGAGCATCCCGCGCGACGATGAGGGCGAGGGCGACCCACGGAAGGCGGTGGTGGACTGCGACGAGGATGATCACGGCCGCGTCGATCATGAGGCGGTCGGCGAGCGGGTCGGCGACCCTGCCGAAGGCGGACTCGACGTGCCAGCGGCGGGCGAGCCAGCCGTCGACCTGGTCGGTGATCCCAGCGATTGCGAAGACGGTCGCGGCCGCCCAGCTGTAGCCCCCGTCGGCCGGGATCAGCAGCGCGGCGAAGATCGGGATCAGGAGCAGCCGCAGGATCGTGAGCGCGTTCGGAACGCGCGCCAGCGGAGCGGAGACCGCACGTGCGGACACGGGTCAAGGATAGTTCCCTGTGGATCGATTGCCGCGCAGCCGTGAGGAGGTCACGGGTACCAGCGGGTTCGTACCCGCGGGAACGGGCGATGGCGAGGCTGATAGCGTCGGCACGTGGCGAACCGGCTCACGATCCCCGGCTTCGTCAACGCACACAGCCACGCCTTCCAGCGCGCCCTTCGAGGCCGCACCGAGGGCGGAGATTTCTGGGCCTGGCGCGATGCGATGCTCGAGCTCGCCGGCCAGCAGACGCCTGAGCGCGTCCGCACCGGCTACGAGCAGGTCTACCGCGAGATGCGCGCCTCGGGCTATACGGCGGTCGGCGAGTTCCACTATCTCGGCTTCGAGCAGGCGCTCGCCGCCGCGGAAGCTGCGCGCGCAGCCGGGATCACCTTCGTCCTCC
>VAXT01000131.1 GCA_005883245.1 Actinomycetota bacterium
CCCGACACGAAGTCCGGCGAGCAGGCGAAGCAGACCACCGACGAGCTCTCGAAGAACATCCAGCAGGGCGTGGACACGATCGACGGGGCGGTGAAGGACGCGACGAACGGCGGGAGCATCGTCACGGCCCTGACGACGGTGACGTCGACCCTGTCCACGATGGGCAGCCAGGTGAAGACGGCGATCGGGGAGCTGGAGAAGCTCGATCCGGGCGGCGAGCTCGAGTCCGCGTTCAAGAACGCGAGCTCGTGCAAGAGCCTCACGTCACAGCAGGGCTGACCTCAGCTCTTCGTGTCCTGCGCGTGGTACTCGGCCAGTAGGCGCTGCTCGTCGTCGCGCTTCGGGAAGCAGAAGAAGACGATCGTCGCGCCGAGCAGGATCGCGACGATGCCCGCGAGATACGCCCACTGGTCGCCGTCCAAGAAAGCCTTCTTCGCGCCGGCCGTGATCGACGACGCGTACTGCGGGTACTGGTCTGCGACCGCCGAGGCGCTGGAGAACGACTTCGTCAGCTCGCCCTCGACGTTGTCCGATACCGACCTGGGCGCGGCGTTGACGGCGGCCGCCGCGGCGGCGGCGTAGCCGGCGGTCAGCAGCGCGCCGAAGATCGACTGCATGATCGCCCCTCCGAGGTCGCGCTGCAGGTCGGCCGTGCCCGAGGCCATGCCCGCGCGGGACACCGGCACCGAGCTGGTCAGCGAATGCGACGCAGGTGTCCCGGCGAAGCCGACGCCGATGCCGATGAACGCGTACCCGAGCCCGACCTTCCAGTACGAGATGTCCTCCTTCCAGAGCAGGAGCATCGTCAGGAACCCGAGCAGGCAGAAGAAGTAGCCGACGAGCAGCGTGAAGCGTGCGCCGCGGGCCTCGACGAGCTTCGCCGAGCGAGGGGCGATCGCGACCATGAAGAGCGCCGCAGGCAGGATCGAGAGGCCGGCCTGGAGCGTCGAGTAGCCGAGCACGTTCTGGAGGAACTGCTGGCCGATGAACATCGCCCCCATCAGCGAGCCGAAGACGATGATCCCCGCGGTCGCCGCGACCCAGAACACGCGTCTCCCCGCGACATTGAGGTCGTAGAGCGGGTTCGACGCCCGGCGCTGCCGCAGGTAGAACGCGACCAGTGCGGCGAGGGCGATCACCGCGAGCCCGAGCACGAGGGCGCCCTTGTTCGGAACCGGTGCGAAGTTGATCCCGAGCACGAGCGCGGCGACGAGCAGCACCGACAACCCGCCGCCGAGGTTGTCGACCGGACCGGTCGTCTCGTTGACGTGGCTCGGGACGAGGACGTAGCACAACGGGAGCGCGACGAGCGCCAGCGGCAGCGTGAGCAGGAAGACCGAGCCCCACCAGAAGTGTTCGAGCAGAAGCCCTGAGAAGAGCGGGCCGAGGGCTGCGATCGCGCCCCCGATGCCCGACCAGAGCGCGATCGACTTCGTCCGCCCCGGCCCCGACCAGAGCGCCGTGATCAGCGCGAGCGTCGTCGGGAAGGCCATGCCGGCCGAGAGGCCGCCGAGGACGCGCGCACCGAAGAGCACCTCGTCGCTCGGCGCCCAGGCCGCGAGCAGCGAGGCCGGGATCGCCAGCGCGGTGCCGACCAGGAGCATCAGCTTCCGTCCGTAGCGATCGCCGATCGCGCCGAAGTAGAGGACCGACGCCGCAAGACCGAGCGAGTACCCGACGGCGATCAGGTTCAGGGCCGTCTGCGAGCTGTCGAACGCCTTGCCGATGTCCGGGAGCGCCACGTTCGCGACGGCGAGGTTCAGGTTCGCGACCGCCGCGACCAGGATCAGCGCGATCAGGACGAGCGCGGAGCGATCAGGGGCCGTGGAGACGTCGTCGGGCGAGCGTGCGGCTGCACTGGCTGCGGTGGCCGATTCGCTCACGCTCGCACGAGCCTCCGAGTCTCCGGAAGCCCACGCATCGTCCGGTTGGGATGAACCACGGCGCACATTCTGTGCGACCGTAATCACCATGGCCGAGACTGTGTCCCCCGGTGAGGTCGCGCATACCGTCGTGCACGGCCATCGGCGCGAGCATGCGGACCGGCGCGAGGGGCTGATCGAGATCGGCGAGGCCGTGCTGCTCGCGATCGTCGCCATCGCGACCGCCTGGAGCGGCTACCAGACCGGGAAGTGGGACGGACACCAGGCCAGCCTCTACAGCCTCTCGAGCAGGTACCGCGTGCAGGCGGACAGCGCGACGACCCTCAGCGGCCAGCAGCGGTTGTACGACACCAACACCTTCGGCTTCTGGCTCCAGGCCAAGTCGCAAGGTCACGAGGCGGACGCCACGCTGTTCGAGCGGCGCTTCCGGCCGGAGTACCGCCCCGCCTTCCGCGCCTGGCTCGCGCTCGATCCACTCCACAATCGAAAGGCGCCCGCCGGTCCGATCTTCATGCCGCAGTACAAGAACGCTGCGGCGGACCGAGCGGTCATCCGCAACCGTCAGGCCAGCAAGGCGTTCGAGGAAGGCACCAAGGCACGCGAGAAAGGAGACAGGTACCTGAAGACCACGGTGCTGCTCGCAACGGTGCTGTTCCTGACCGCGCTGGCCCAGAAGTTCAAGGTGAACGGCGTCCGGATCGCGCTGCTCGTCGTCTGCGCCCTCCTGCTCACGATCGCGCTCGTCTCCATCGGCACGTATCCGCGCGCCTGAGGAGCAGTTCGCGGCTTCATCCGGTTGGGGTGATCGAACGGGCCGGACTGCACGTACCTTGACTGGGTGTGAGCGAGCGAACGGACAAGGCGCGGCCGCGTGTCCTCGTCCTCGGGGGCGGCTTCGGGGGAATCGGCGCCGCGCAGAAGCTTGGCAAGAGCGCGGTCGACGTCGTGCTGGTCGACAAGCACGACTACCACACGTTCCAGCCGCTCCTGTACCAGGTCGCGACGGGGCTCCTGGAACAGCCGGCGGTCGGCCATCCGATCCGCGACCTGTTCCACGGGCAGGACAATGCGCGCCTGCACAAGGACCGCGTGGCGGCGATCGACCTCGACAAGCGCGAGGTGCAGTTCGCCGAGCTCGGGTCAGTGGGCTACGACTATCTCGTCCTCGGGCTCGGGGCGGAGGTCAACTTCTTCGGTGTCGAGGGCGCGGCCGAGCACTCGTTCCCGCTCTACACGCTCGCGGACGCCGTACGGCTGAAGAACCAGGTTCTGCGCCTGTGGGAGGCTGCGGACAAGGATCCCGCGCTGATCGACGACGGCGCGCTGAACATCGTCGTCGTGGGCGGCGGGCCGACGGGCGTCGAGACGGCCGGCGCGCTCGCGGAGCTCTACTCCGGGAACTTCCGGAAGGACTTTCCGGACATCGACGAGGCCGCGGCGCGCATCACCCTGGTCGAGGCGGGCCCAGAGATCTTCTCGATGTTCAAGCCGGAGCTCCGCAACTATGCAGTCGAGGCGCTCACCAAGCGCGGGGTCGAGGTGACGACGGGGGAGGTGGTCGAGTCGATCACGCCGCAGCGGGTGAAGCTCAAATCGGGGCAGGAGCTGAGAGCGCACACGCTCGTCTGGGGCGCAGGCCTCCAGGGCAACGCGCTCGTCCAGTCGCTCGGGCTCGACCTCGAGCGCGGGAACCGGATCGCGGTCGACGCCGAGCTCCGTCTCCCGTCTCACCCAGAGGTGCTCGTGGTCGGCGACGTCGCCGCGATCACCGACTCGAAGACGCAGCAGGTCCTGCCGCAGCTCGGCTCCGTGGCGCTCCAGTCGGGCGAGCACGCTGGCGAGACGATCGCCCGCCTGGCCGAGGGCAAGGAGCCGAAGCCGTTCAAGTACCGGGACAAAGGGACGATGGCGACCATCGGCCGCGGCTCGGCGGTCGTGCAGATGCTCGGCGGCCGGACGATGAAGGGCAAGTCGGCGCAGGTGGCCTGGGCGACCGTTCATCTCGCCCTGCTCCCGACGAACGAGAACCGCGCGAAGGCCGTGGTCGACTGGGCCGGCGCGGGCCTCACGCACCAGCGCTCGGCACGAATCAGCGTCGAGACGTGACCGAGCCCGAGCTCGTGCTCTTCGAGCGGCTCGGCGCCGTAGGGAAGCTGCCTTTGCTGAAGCGCGCGAGCGGCACCATGCTCTGCGAGCTCACCGGCGGCAAGCGGATCGAACGCTGGCGGATCACCGTCGACAACGGCGCGGTCGCCGTGGCCCGCGGCAACGGCCCCGCGGATTGCGTTCTGCGGGCCGATCGCACGCTATTCGGCCGCATGGCGGCCGGTGAGGTCAACGCGTTCGCCGCAGTGCTCCGCGGCGCGGTCACGATCGAGGGAAACCCGAGGCTGCTCGTCCTCTTCCAGCGGCTGCTCCCAGGCCCTCGGTCATGAGCGACGAGCTCGTCAAGGTCCTCGACGGCAACACGTTCGTGGTCAGCGACGACTGCGGGGACATCGAGGCGTCGCCGACCGACCCGACCGGACTGTTCGCATACGACACGCGCTTCCTCTCGAAGTGGGTCCTGACCATCGACGGCGAACGGCTCAACGCGCTCTCGGTCGACGACCTGCAGTACTTCGAGACACGCTTCTTCCTCGTGCCGGGAACGGGCACGGTCTACGTCGACGCGAGGCTCTCGGTGATCCGGCAGCGGGACGTCGCCAACGGGTTCCACGAGGTGCTGACGATCCTCAACCACGGCGAGGAGCCGGTGAAGCTGCGGGTGCGGATCGACGCAGCGAGCGACTTCGCCGACCTGTTCGAGGTCAAGGACGCGCTCGAGAAGAAAGGCAGCTATGTGGCCCGCGTCGAGAAGGGGGCGCTCCGGCTCGGCTACGACCGGGAGACTTACAAGCGCTCCACGCTGATCTCGAGCAGCGCCCGGGCCAGGGTCGACGAGAGCGGCCTGGCCTTCCAGATCACGATCCCGGCGCACGGCGAGTGGACGACCGAGCTCGACGTCGTCGCCCAGATCCCCGGGTTCGGAGGCCTGGAGGTGCCGCCGAAGAGGAGCCGCCGTCGGACGATGGAGGCGAACCTCGACCGTTGGCTCGGAGGCGCGCCGCGCATGGAGTGCGACTGGGAGCCGCTGAAGCGGACGTACGGCCGCAGCCTCGTCGACCTGGCCGCCCTGCGCTTCGCGCCGCCCGTCGCGGGCGGGCGGAGCCTGCCGGCCGCAGGCTTGCCCTGGTTCATGACGATGTTCGGCCGGGACAGCATCTTCACGAGCCTCCAGGCGCTGCCGTTCACGCCGGAGCTCGCCGCGACGACGCTGAGGGCGCTCGGCGAGTGGCAGGGAACGAGGCTCGACGATTTCCGGGACGAGGACCCGGGCCGGATCCTGCATGAGCTCCGCTACGGCGAGCTGACCGCGTTCGAGGAGCGGCCCCACTCGCCGTACTACGGCTGCGCGGACGCGACGCCGCTCTACGTCGTGCTGCTCGACGAGTACGAGCGCTGGACGGGCGACCGGAAGCTCGTCCGCGATCTCGAGTACGAGGCGCGTTCTGCGCTCGCCTGGATCGACGAGTACGCCGACCTCCAGGGCAACGGCTACGTCTGGTACGAGCGGCGCAACGAGGAGACCGGCCTCGAGAACCAGTGCTGGAAGGACTCGTGGGACTCGATCTCCTACCGTGACGGGCGGCTTCCGGACTTCCCGCGGGCGACGTGCGAGCTCCAGGGGTACGCGTACGACGCGAAGCTGCGGGGCGCCAGGCTCGCGCGGCTCGTCTGGAAGGACCCGGAGCTCGCCGACCAGCTCGAGCGCCAGGCGGCCGACCTCAAGCGCCGCTTCAACCGCGACTTCTGGGTCGAGGACGACGAGTACTTCGCGCTCGCGCTGGACGTCGAGGGCAAGCAGGTCGACGCGCTCGCCTCGAACAACGGCCACCTGCTCTGGAGCGGGATCGTCGACAAGTCGAAGGCGAAGGCCGTCGTCAGGCACCTGATGGGGCCGAGGCTCTTCACCGGCTGGGGTGTGCGCACCCTGGCCGAGGGCGAGGCGCGCTTCAACCCGATCGGCTACCACGTCGGCACCGTCTGGCCGTTCGACAACTCGTTCATCGCCTGGGGCCTGAGGCGGTACGGCTTCAAGGACGAGGCGGCGACGATCGCGGCCGGGATCCTCGACGCGGCGGAGTTCTTCCAGGGTCGCCTGCCCGAGGCGTTCGGCGGCTACGAGCGGCAGCAGACGAAGTACCCGGTTCAGTATCCGACCGCCTGCAGCCCGCAGGCGTGGTCGACCGGGACGCCGCTCCTGCTGCTGCGGGCCATGCTCGGGCTCGAGCCGCTCGGCGAGCATCTTGTCGTCGATCCCGCACTGCCGGCCTCGATCGGCCGGCTCGAGCTGCTCGACATCCCCGGCCGTTGGGGCCGCGTCGACGCGTTCGGGCGCGGACGGGTCGAGGTCGACGGAGGCCAGCGGCCGAGGGCACGAGCGGCGAACTCGGCTGCCCGCCGTGGCTGAGAGCCGGGCGCCCAGCGTGTCATCCAAACTGGACGATGCGGCCTGCGGCCCTGCGCACGAGTCTTGGCGCAGATCTGGTCGACAGGAGGGAGACGGGACATGACGACGGCTGCACCGGAGGTCGAGGAGCGCACGGAAGCGACGGCCCAGAAACCGGCGGACGTCTTCGTCGTCTTCGGGATCACGGGCGACCTGGCGAAGGTGATGACGTTCCACTCGCTGTACCGGCTCGAGCAGCGCGGCCTGCTCGACTGCCCGATCGTCGGCGTGGCAGTCGACGACTGGACCGTCGACCAGCTCAAGGAGCGCGCGCGTGAGTCGATCCAGGGCACCGGCGAGTCGATCGACGAGAAGGTCTTCGATCGCTTCACCGACCGGCTTTCGTACGTCTCGGGCGACTTCGGCGACGACGCTACCTACGAGCGGGTCACGCAGGCGATCGACGGCTCGCAGACGCCCGTCTTCTACCTCGAGATCCCGCCGTTCCTCTTCGGCCGGGTCGTCAAGGGCCTCTCCGACCAGGGCCTGACGAAGACCGGGCGCGTCGTCGTCGAGAAGCCGTTCGGGCACGACCTCGCCTCCGCGCGCGAGCTCGCCGACGAGCTGCACCAGTACCTGGACGAGTCTCAGCTCTATCGGATCGACCACTACCTCGGGAAGATGGGCCTCGAGGAGATCCTCTACCTGCGGTTCGCGAACTCGATGCTCGAGCCACTGTGGAGCAGGAACTACCTCGAGTCGGTTCAGATCACGATGGCCGAGGACTTCGGCGTCGAGGACCGGGGGCACTTCTACGACCCGGTCGGCGCATTGCGCGACGTCGTCGTCAACCACCTGATGCAGGTCGTGGCCGCATCGGCGATGGAGGTTCCTTCCCGGCGCGGGCCGGAGCTGATCAAGAACGCGCAGGTCTCGTTGTTCCACGCCGTCGCCGATGCCGACCCCGCGCACTACGTCCGAGGCCAGTACGACGGCTATCTCGACATCGACGGTGTCGACTCCGCGTCGACGACCGAGACGTACGCGGCGCTGCGGCTCGAGATCGAGAACTGGCGGTGGGCGGGCGTCCCCTTCTTCATTCGCACGGGCAAGCGGCTACCGGCCACCCAGACCGAGCTTCGCCTCGTCTTCAAGCACGCGCCACAGCTCGGGTTCCAGCTGCGCCACGGGCCACCGGAGCCGAACCAGCTCGTCGTCAAGCTGGATCCGTCGCCGGGGATCAGGCTCGTTCTCGACGCGCATCGGGCCGATCGGGCCGGGACCGCCGCGATCGAGCTCGACATGGAGTTCGCCGAGGAAGGCGGCGAAGGGCCGACGCCGTATGAGGTGCTGCTGCACGCGGCGATGGTCGGCGACAGCACGCGCTTCACGCGCCAGGACGGGGTCGAGGAGACCTGGAGGATCATGCAGCCGCTGCTCGACGAGCCGCCGCCGGTTCACGCGTATGCGCCGGGCTCCTGGGGCCCGAAAGAAGCCAACGCTCTTGTCGCCGGCCACGGGCGGTGGCACGAGCCGTGGATCGCGTCATGACCGAGACCGCGGCCAGGGAGCGCATGACCCAGAGCGCGGCGGCGCCCTCGCCGTTCCCGCCGATCGCGGAGTACGCGTTCCTGTCCGACTGCCACACCGGCGCCCTGATCGCTCCGGACGGGGCGATCGACTGGCTCTGCATCCCGCGCTTCGACGCGCCGAGCGTGTTCGGCAGCCTGCTCGACCGCGAGGCCGGCTTCTTCCGGCTCGCGCCGTTCGGAATCAACCATCCGACGTCGGTCGTCTACGTTGCCGGGACGAACGTCCTCGAGACGACATGGCGGACGCCGAACGGCTGGATCGTCGTCCGC
>VAXT01000132.1 GCA_005883245.1 Actinomycetota bacterium
TACCGACTCTGGGTGCCCGGCGGGAAGGCGGTCTCGGTCGCGCTTCAGCCAACCGACGGAGACGCCGACCTCGCGCTCTGGGGGCCGAAGACGCTGAGCGTGCTCGAGTCCGGACAGGCCAGGAAACGGGATGCCCGTGGGCTCTCGGAGCGGTCGGGCACGAAGCGCGAGCGCCTGCGGGTGCGGAACACGGCCCGGAAGGGCGCCTACTTCTACGCCGAGGCCTCGTTCGCGAGCGGCGCACCGCGGCACGCAGCTGGGATCAGCTACGTGCTCTCGGCGTCGATCGTCAACCCGAAGTAGTCAGCTCGACGCTGACGATCGCGTAGCGGGCGCCGACTCCCGCTGGGTTCGTCTTCCTGACCTGGACGCGGACCGAGCGCACGGGGAAGCGCTCGAGGAGCGCGTCGGCGACGGCCTGCGCGAGCGCCTCGATCAGGTTGAAGCTCCGGCTCGCGGAGACCTCGCGCACGCAGTCCGCGACCTCGCGGTAGTCCACGGCGTCCTCGATCCGGTCCGACGCGCCCGCGTCGCCGACGTCGAGGCGGATGTCGTACAGGAACTCCTGCCCGTCGCGCCGCTCTTCCTCGAGCACGCCGTGCCGGCCGAAGATCGCGAGCCCCTCGAGCTCGAGGATCATCGGGGAACCGCCGCTGCGACCGTCAGTGCCTCGACGTGCTCACGGACCTCGTGGACGCGGAAGATCGCAGCGCCCCGCCCGTAGGCCTCGACGGCTGCGGCGAGGCTCGCCGACAGCGGCCCTGTGGTCGCGTCCGGGTCGCCGAGGATCCGTCCCAGCGACCGTTTGCGCGAGAGCCCGACGAGCACCGGCCGGCCGAGCGCCACGATCTCGCCGAGGCGGCCCAGGAGCTCGAAGTTCTGCTCCACGGTCTTGCCGAAACCGAAGCCCGGGTCGAGGCAGATGCGCTCCACGGGAATCCCCGCATCGACGGCGAAATGCAGGCGCTCTTCGAGAAACGACGTGACCTCCGCGGCCACGTCCTCGTAGGTCGGGTTGTCCTGCATCGTCCTCGGCTCGCCCCGCATGTGCATCAGGCAGAGGTAGGCGCCTGACGACGCGACGACCTCGGCGAGGTCGGGGTCTCCGCGCAGCGCCGTGATGTCGTTGACGAGCTCCGCGCCGAGCTCGAGCGCGCGGCGCGCCACTTCGGCCTTGGCCGTGTCGATCGAGAGCGGCACCGAGCCGCCGAGCTCTTCGAGCACCGGGACGATGCGGCGCAGCTCCTCCGCCGCCGAGACGCCCTCAGAGCCGGGACGTGTCGACTCGCCGCCGACGTCCACGAGCGCGGCCCCCTCCTCGACCATGCGGTGCGCCGAGGCGACGGCGTCTTCGGTTCGGAAGTTGACGCCGCCGTTCGAGAACGAGTCCGGCGTCACGTTGACGACGCCCATCACCGACGGGCGTGGGAACCGCTCCTCGATCGGAAACCTCATCGCACGGCGGAGCCTAGTCGGCGACTAGCCGGCCCTTGGGTGCCGGCTCCCGCGCGGGCGATGGTTTCTGGACGAGCCACAGGCCGCCGAGGATCGCGACCCCGCCGACGATCGTGCCGGCGCCGATCGACTCCCCGAGCACGAGCACCGAGCCGAGCACGCCGAAGATCGGGACTAGGAGCGCGAATGCCGTCGCCCGCGACGGGCCGATCCGGCTCACACCCTCGTAGAAGAGCACGAACGCGAGCACGGTTCCGAACACGGCGAGGTAGACGATCGAGGCCCAAGCGGCGCCGTCTCCTCCGGACAGCTTCGACCAGCCTGACTCGCCGATGCTGAACGGCAACAGCATGAGCGCGCCCGTGGCGGTCGCGTAGAGGGTCGCCGTGACGGCTCCGAAGCGCGCGGTGGCGCTCTTGCCGAGGACGGAATAGACGCCCCAGCAGGCGGCACCGGCCACGAAGAGCAATGCGCCGAGCACGCGATCGCGGTCGACCCCGCCGCTCGGCTGTATGACGGCGGTGACGCCCGCGAACGCCACGAGCAGTCCGGCCAGTCCGCGCCCGCCCATCCGCTCGCCGAGGACGAGCCACGCGATCAGCATCGAGAACACCGGTGCGAGGCCGGGAACGATGATCGCCCCGTCCGTCGCCGGCGCGAGCTCGAGGCCGTAGAGGAAGAGTGCGTTGTAGCCCGCGACCGCGGTCGCTCCCAGCGCGAGCACGAGGGGGAGGTCACGTCGCTGCGGGCGAACGAGGCCGCCTCGCCGCGAGGCCCAGAACGCGAGGAGCAGGGTCGCGAGCGTGAACCGGCTCGCCGCCACGGTGAACGGCGTGACGTCCTCGACCGCGAGCTTCCCGGCGGGCCAGGTCCCCCCGAAGCAAACGGCCATCGCGAGCAGCAAGAGGTACGCCGTCCGTCGCTCCCTCATACCTGACTCAACGAGCTACAGCTCATACCTATGCCAAAAGAGCCATGCCCCGGGACCAGGTCCGGAGACATGGCCGTTTTGATCCGTCGCGCGGACGCGTCGTACCTGCGTCGACTCTGTGCCGTCGGCTTGCCGGCGCACTTTCCATTCGTAGGGTCAATGCAATGGGACGACAGCCGAGGCTCCAGGTGCCCGGCGGCCTTTACCACGTGACGACACGGGGCAATTGCCGCGCCTCCATCTTCGAGGACGCCTTCGATCGGCTGGCATTCCTCGACCGACTAGGCAGCTCCGTTGTGCGGTTCGAGTGGAAGTGCTTCGCCTATTGCCTGATGGGAAACCACTTCCATCTTCTGATCGAGACGCCTGACCCGAACATTGCGCGAGGGATGCGCGCGCTCAACGGCTGGTATGCACAGCGCTTCAACTGGCGGCACGAGCGCACTGGCCACCTCTTCGAAGCTCCTTACCACTCGGAGCTCGTCGAGCGCGAAGCCCATCTGCTCGAGGCTACGCGCTACATCGTTTTGAATCCCGTACGCGCGAAGCTGTGCCGGCTTCCCGACGAATGGCAGTGGTCGAGTTATCGCGCGACGGCCGGATTCGAGCCGCGCACTCCTTGGCTCTCAACAGGAGAGCTGCTCCGAGTGTTCTCCCGCCGCGTCGGGCGCGCCCAGGCGAGGTATCGATCGTTCGTTGAAGAGGCGGCAGACCCGAGCTTTTTGGCCATGTCTTGGGACCAGGTCCGGAGACGTGTCTTTGGCGGACCTGGCTCGGGACCAGGTCCCAGGACAGGTCTCGTTTAGCCCTTGGCGCCTTCAGGATCGGGCGGCTGCATCGCCTGCCCGGGGAGCGGGAACGGCTTCGGCTTCGGCAGGCGCTTGCGCCGCTCGTCCGCCTGCGGCTTCGCAGGCTCCTCCTCCGCGGCCTCGTCCGGGAAGACGTCCTCCTCGGCGGCTCCGTCCAGCAGGCGCAGGAACTGATCCTTGTCGATCGTCTCGCGCTCGACGAGGATCGCCGACAGCCGGTGCAGCTCGTCCATGTGCTGCTCGAGCACCTGGTGCGCCCTCGTGTGAGCCTCCTCGATCACGCGCCGGATCTCGTCGTCGATCTCGCGCGCGATCTCCTCGGAGTAGTCGGGCTCCGCGGCCATCTCGCGTCCGAGGAACGGCAGATCCTGGTTGCGCCCGAGCACGCGCGGCCCAAGCTTCTCGCTCATCCCGTAACGCATGATCATCTGCTTCGCGGTGTGCGTGACCTTCTCGATGTCGTTCGCCGCGCCGGTCGTGATCTCGTCGAAGACGAGCTCTTCGGCCGCGCGCCCACCGAGCACCGCGGCGAGCTCGTCCATGAGCGACGTCTTGGTCGTCAGGTAGCGATCCTCGCGCGGAAGCGAGATCGTGTAGCCGAGCGCCTGGCCGCGGCTGATGATCGAGATCTTGTGCACCTCGGCGTCCTGGTCGGTGTAGTGGCCGACCATCGCGTGGCCCATCTCGTGGTACGCGGTGATCTTGCGCTCCTGCTCCGAGAGCAGCCGCGTCTTCTTCTCGGGGCCGGCGATCACGCGCATGATCCCTTCCTCGAGCTCCTCCTGGCCGATCGTCTTGTTCCCGCGGCGCGCTGAGAGGAGCGCGGCCTCGTTGACGAGGTTGGCGAGGTCTGCGCCGGTGAAGCCTGGGGTGCCGGCTGCGAGCGTGTCGAGCTCGATCTCCTCGGCGAGCGGCTTGCCCTTCGCGTGCACCTCGAGGATCTTGCGGCGGCCGATCCGGTCGGGCCGGTCGACCACGATCTGCCGGTCGAAGCGCCCCGGGCGGAGCAGCGCCGGATCGAGGATGTCCGGCCGGTTCGTGGCCGCGATCAGGATGATGTTGTCCTTCAGCTCGAACCCGTCCATCTCGACGAGGAGCTGGTTCAGGGTCTGCTCGCGCTCGTCGTGCCCGCCGCCCAGGCCGGCGCCGCGATGTCGCCCGACCGCGTCGATCTCGTCCATGAAGACGATGCACGGAGATGCCTGCTTCGCCTGCTCGAACAGGTCGCGCACACGCGATGCGCCGACGCCGACGAACATCTCGACGAAGTCCGAGCCCGAGATCGAGAAGAACGGCACGCCGGCCTCGCCCGCGACCGCGCGCGCGAGGAGGGTCTTACCGGTTCCCGGCGGCCCGTAGAGGAGGACGCCCTTCGGAATCCGCGCGCCGAGCGCCTGAAACTTCTTGGGGTTCTCGAGGAACTCCTTGATCTCCTGCAGCTCCTCGACGGCCTCGTCCACCCCGGCCACGTCCTTGAAGCCGATCTTCGGCGAGTCCGGCGTCATCCGCTTCGCGCGCGACTTGCCGAAGCTCATCACCTTCGAGCCCCCGCCCTGGACCTGGTTCATCAGGAAGATCCAGAAGCCGAAGAGGAGGACGAACGGCAGGAGCCCGGTCAGGATCGACCACCAGGCCGAGGTGCCGACGCCCTTCGAGTCGTAGTCGACGTTATGCTCGGCGAGCTGCCGGGTAATCCCCGGAACGGACTGGTCGCTCGGATAGTGCACCGAGCCCTTCGTCCCGTTCGTCAGCTGGTAGCTGATCGAGTGCTTGTTCGGGTTGAAGACGGCGCGCTCGACCTGGCCGCCCTGAACCTCCGTCTGGAACTGCGAGAGCGTGACCTTCTTCTCGTTCTTGCTCCCGCCCATGAACTGGGAGCTCGCCAGATACACGACGAGCACGATCAGGATCAGTGGAAGAAGTCCGGAGCGGAAAAATCGGTTCATAGCAGGCGTCCTGTACCACAGTAGCAGCGTTACTTATTCGTACTTTCCCCCGCGCGCGGTTTCCTTACCGGGGTCGTTACACCTGGCTAGGGGGTCGTTACACCTGGCCCCAGGTCTTCCTGCAACACACCCACGTACGGGAGGTTTCTGTATCTCTCGGCAAAATCGAGGCCGTACCCAACCACGAATCGATTCGGGATCTCGAAACCGACGTAGCGGACGGGAACGTCGATCTCACGGCGCTCCGGTTTCGTGAGCAGCGCGCACACCTCGAGCGTGGCCGGACGGCGGGCTCTCAGGTTCCGCATCAGGTACGAGAGCGTCAGCCCCGAGTCGATGATGTCCTCGACGACGAGCACGTGCCGCTTCTCGATCGGGATGTCGAGGTCCTTGAGGATGCGGACGACCCCGGACGAGTCGCTCGCCGCTCCGTAGCTCGAGATCGCCATGAAGTCGACCTCGCACGGGACCGTCAGCTGCCGCATCAGGTCGGCCATGAAGAAGACGGCGCCTTTCAGGACTCCGACGAGCAGCAGGTCGCGACCTGCGTAGTCGGTCGAGATCTCCTCTCCGAGCTCGGCGATGCGCCCCCGGAGGGACTCTTCGTCGACGAGGACCTCGGAGACGGCGCCCTCGAGCTCAGTCTGGCTCACGAACGGCCTCTACTCCCTTGGCTTCCACGATGCCCGGCACGGCCACGACCTCGTCGCCGCGCACGACGAGCGGCCACGCCTCTCGCTCCGATCGAGGGACCTTCGCGTCGACGAACACGTCCTGGATCTTCTTCCTACGCTCTGCCAGGTGATCTCCGGGACGCCACCCGCGTACCTTAAGCCCCTTTTCCTCGGCGGTGATCCGCCAAGGGCCCCAGCGCACCTCGCCGTCGAGCGCCACCGGGGAGCGTTCGAGCCACGCGCGGTCGTACTCGCGGACGATCTGGCGTCCGCCGCCGATGTCGAGGCGCGCGGAGCCGTCGATCGAGTCGAGCAGTGCGACGAGCTCGGGCGGCGCCGTCTTGCGGTCGGCGAGCCGCAGCAGATTTCCTTCCGCGGCCGGGTGCAGACGGCGCAGGAGCGGGAGGATCTCGTCGCGGATCAGGCCGCGCTTCGTCGCCGGGTTCGAGCTGTCGCGCCGGAAGTCGAGGCCCTCGGCGAGGCAGTAGGCCTCGGTGTCGTCGCGCCAGCGGCTGAGGAGCGGCCGGACGACGCCGTCGCTGCGCCGCCAGTCGATCTTGCCGGGAGCGCCGCTCGCGACGATCCGGTAGAGGACGGTCTCGACCTGGTCGGAGGCCGTGTGGCCCGTCGCGCGCAACCGGTCGGTCGCGAACGAGTAGCGGATCTCGCGCAACTCATCCTCGGTCGAGCCGCTGCGGCCGTCGACGACCTCGGCGCCGAGCACGTCGCGGCAGAACTCGGCGTCCTCGTCCGACTCGCGCCCGCGCAGGCCGTGGTTCACGTGAAGCGCCGAGACCTCGTAAGCGAGCTCACGCAACGTGTGCCAGAGACAGGTCGAGTCCGCGCCGCCCGAGACGAGGCATGTGACCGCCGCTCCGGGCGCGATCAACTCGTGTTCGCGGATGTCAGCCTCGACCGCCTTCCGGAAATCCCTGGGCTTCACCCCGACAGTGTGGCTCAGAAAAGGACGCTGCGGTAGGAGCCCGAGCGCCGCATGCCGACCCTCTCGTAGAGGCGAAGCGCCGGCTCGTTCTCGGGACGCACGAACAGGCAGACGCTCGGCGTGTCCTCGAGGAGCAAGCGACAGAGGTCGCTCAGCCCCCGAGTGCCATGGTCCATGCGCCGCGCCTCCGGATCGACCCACACCTGCTGGAGCTGGACGGCGCTCGGCGTCCAGGCCGACGCCTCGGCCTTGAAGAGGATCGTCTCGCCCTCCGTCCAGAGCCACGAGCGGCCCTCCTCGATCTGCGCCGCTGTTCGACGCCGAAATCCGATCGGATCCCGCCGCAGCGGGTCGACGCCGAGCTCCTCCTCGTGGGTCAGGGCGCACGCGGGAACGAGGATGTCGAGATCCTCGAGTTGCGCCGCCCGGAGACCGCTCGAGCCGGGCGGCGGCGCCTCGTCGAGCACGTAGACCGGCTGGCCGGGCCGATCCTCGCGCGGGCGAGGCATCACCGACCTGGCGGCGCTCCAGAGCTCTCCGACCGCCTCTTCCTCGCCGATGATCATGCGCGTCATGCGGCTGGCCGCGTCGGCCGCGAACGCGCCGCAGCCCCGGCCCGACGGGACGACGTTCGCCCCGAAGTAACAGAGCGCGTCGAGCCCCCGCTCGCCCTGAACCGCCCGAAAGCGCGAATGGCCGCGACGAGCCGCATCCTCGAGGAAGACGCGCTCGATGGGGTCGCGCGCGCAGAAGTCCAGCATCTGGTCGAGGGTGGGATCGATCAGCACGGGCGGGAATCATCCCAATAAGCTGGCGCCGTGCCGATTCACATTCGAGCCGAGCCGGGCGACTACGCGGAGGCCTGCCTCCTCCCCGGCGACCCCCTGCGGGCGAAGTACATCGCCGAGACCTACCTCGAGAATCCCGTGCAGCGAAATGCGGAACGCGGCCTGCTCGGCTACACGGGCGAGTACCAGGGCCGGCCGGTCTCGGTGCAGGCGACCGGG
>VAXT01000133.1 GCA_005883245.1 Actinomycetota bacterium
GAGGTCGAGCCCGTCCAGCGCTTCCTCGGCCTGCTGTGCAAGCTCTTCGCCGGCCCGCAGGCCCGCCTCGTACTCGCCGTCGGTGAGGGCCAGGCAGCGCTCGATCTTCGTGCGCACGTTGTCGCCGTAGGAGTCGGCGAACTCGGCGAAGAGGTCGCGGTGCACGTCGGCGGCCTCGCGCATGAAGACGGGACCGATCCTCTCGGCGAGCGGGAAGTCGATCTCGCGCCGCCTCGGAAACAGCTCCGCGGCTTGGCGCACACGCGCCTGAACCAGTGGACCGGCCCGCTCGAGCCACGCGACGCCGACCTCGAGCTCCTCGAGCGAGTCGAGGCGTGTGGGCTCGAAGCCGTCGCCGAGCGCTTCGAGCATCTCCTCGCAGCCGCCGACCGAGCCGGCCATCGGCCCGGCGTGGTCGAAGCTCGGCGCGAGCGGGAAGACGCCGTCCAGCGACACGAGCCCGTAGCTCGGCTTGAAGCCGACGATCCCGCAGCAGGCGGCCGGGATCCGAATCGACCCGCCCGAGTCCGTGCCGAGGGCGGACTCCGCGAGCCCGGCCGCGATCGCAGCCGCGGAGCCGCCGCTCGACCCTCCGGCCATGCGGCCCGGGTAGCGCGGGTTCGGCACGGTTCCGAAGTGCGGGTTCACGGACGTGATCCCGTAGGCGAACTCGTGCAGGTTCGTCTTGCCGACGTTCGCGTACCCGGCGGCCTCGAGCCGCGTCACGGCGTCCGCGCTGCGCTCCGGGACGTGCTCCGCGTAGATGCTCGAGCCGTAGGTCGTCGTCAACCCGGCCGTGTCGAACAGGTCCTTGATGGCCAGGCGCTTGCCCTCGGCCGGCGCAGCGGGCTCGGCGAGGAAGATGCCGTTAGGCTGCTGCCTCGCCATGGGACCCGAGGATACGATCCGCCGCTTCTGCGACGCAATCACCGCCCGCGACGGGGACGCAGCGGCGGCTCTCGCCGACCCGTCGATCGTGATCGTGATCGGCTCGAACCAGCTCGAGGGCGTCGAGGCCCTTCGGGCAATGGCCCGCCGGCGCACCGAGGGTCTCGACTCGAACGTTGAAGTGCTCGACATCGACGGTGAGGACGGCGGCTACGAGGTCACCGTTCACCGCGTTCAACACTGGACGGAGACCGGCGAGGTCGCGGTCGACCAGGAGCTCAGCATCCTGATCGAGCTCAACGACCAGGGCCTCGTCACGCGCGCCCAGATGAATCCGAAAGACGCCTAGAGCCGGTACACCGTTAATCGACTACGAACCAGGAGGGCAGTGATGGCAGAGATGAACCTCTACGCGTACCAGGCGACGAGCCCGGAGGCGATCCGCGAGCACGCGTCCCGGGCGATCCTTCCCGTGGACGAGATCGTCCCGATCGCCGACACGGTTCTCGTCCGGCCGTATCCGGAGCCCGCGGAGGTCTGAGCCGGCGGCCTCGTGCGCGTCCAGGACTGCAACTGGTTGCAGCTGGAGGAGTACCTCCGGCACGACGACCGGATCGTCCTCCCGCTCGGCTCGACCGAGCAGCACGCGTACCTCTCGCTGGCGACGGACAACATCCTCGCCGAGCGCGTCTCGGTCGAAGCGGCCAAGCCGCTCGGCGTGCCGGTGCTTCCCGTGCAGCCGTACGGGATCACTCCCCGCTTCGCCGCCTATCCGGGCAGCCCGACGCTGCGCGTCGAGACGTTCCTCGCTGTCGTCACGGATCTGCTCGAGTCGCTCTCCGGCCAGGGGTTCCGCCGGATCCTGATCGTGAACGGCCACGGCGGGAACGTACCCGCCCGCGCGGCGGTCTCGCAGTGGGGCGCGAAGCACTCGGAGACCCGCGTCCGCTTCCACGACTGGTGGAACAGCCCGCGCGTGATGGACGCCGTCCACTCGGTCGACTCCGTGGGATCGCATGCGTCCTGGATGGAGAACTTCCCCTGGACTCGGCTCGCAGGCGTCGAGTTACCCACAGAGAGCAAGCCGCCGACCGACCCGCCGGTTCACGACCCGACCGAGTTCCGGCGCCTCGTGGGCGACGGCTCGTTCGGGGGCGTCTACGAGCACTCCGACGACGACATGCTCCGCATCTGGCAGGTCGGCGTGGAGGAGGTACGGGCGCTCCTCGAAGACGGCTGGTAAGCCGCTAGTCCAGCGCCAGGTACACGAACGCGACCCCGAACACCGCGGCGAACAGGATGAGCGCGATCGCGAACAGGCCGAGCCCGAAGAGGGTGTTGCTCGCGGCCTCTTCAGGGGTCGGCTCGCGGGGCGGGAAGTAGGCCTCTGGGGCGCGGTCGCTCATGCCACCACCGTATCGACTGCCATTGCGACGAAGAGCAGTGCGAGGTACGCGAGCGAGTAGTGGAAGAGCAGCGCGGCCCGGGCGGGCGTCCGTTCACGCCGCAGGTTCCACGCGAGGGCCAGGAAGCCGGCTCCGAGCGCCGCCGCCGCAGCGAGGTAGACGAGCCCGAACTGGCCCCAGAGCGCGGGCGCCAGCGTGAACGCGACGAGGGCGGCTGTGTACAGGAGGATCTCCTTCACCGTCTCGGTCTCGCCGCGCACGACCGGCAGCATCGGCACGCCGGCGTTCGCGTAGTCGCGCTTGATCAGGAGCGCGAGCGCCCAGAAGTGCGGCGGCGTCCAGAGGAACACGATCGCGAAGAGGACGAGGGCGGAGAGCGTCAGATCCCCGGTCGCGGCCGCCCAGCCGACGAGCGGCGGGATCGCGCCGGCAGCACCGCCGATGACGATGTTCTGCGGCGTCGAGCGCTTCAGGAGCTTCGTGTAGACGAGGACGTAGAAGAGGATCCCTGACAAGGCGAGCAGGGCGGTCAGCACGTTGACGACGCCCGCGAGCAGCACGAACGAGAGCGCCCACGTGATTGAGAGCGCTGGCGCCACCACAGGCCAGCGCGAGCCCGACGATCGTCGTCACCACGAGCCAGAGCGGCGGCAGGCCCCCGGCGCCGACGATCATCCCGCAGAAGCCCGTGAGCAAGAGCAGCGTCATGATCCGCGGCTTCGTCAGCGTCAGGTAGTCGCGCGCCGAGCCGATCGGAACCGGCTCCCCTCTGAACGTCAGCGCCGCCGAGACGAGCGAGGCAGAGAACGCGAGCGCGGCGAGAGCGAGGTGGACACCAGCCGCCGTCACCGCCGCCGCGAGCCCGAACAGAACGAGCGCGGCCAGGCTGGGGACCAGTAGCTGCCGGTAGCTCGTCCAGGCCATGACCACCACGGCCGCGAGCGGGGGAAGCGCGAGCGCGGCGAGCACCTGGTGCCCGGTCCCGAGCCCCGCCGTGCCGGAGACGACGGCGACGAGCGTCCCGGCCGCTCCACCGAGCGCCGTCAATTGCAAGAAAAGTCCGGGCCTCATGCGCGCCGCTCCTCGAGCCGCCGCCGCAGGTCCCGCAGCGGCCGTGCACTCGTCACGTACGGAACCTTCTCGAAGTTGTGCGGCGGAGGCGGCGAGGTCGTGTACCACTCGAGCGTATCGCCGAGCCAGGGATCGTTCCCCGACCGAACGCCCGCGCGCCGCCTCGTCCAGATCACGTTCACGACGAAGACGAGGATCGCAGCAGCCATCACGTACGAGCCGATCGTCGAGATCAGGTTGTCCGTCTCCCAGGACCCGCGGTTGTACGTGTAGATCCGCCGCGGCATCCCCGCGAGCCCGAGCAGGTGCTGCGGGAAGAACGTGAGGTTGAAGCCGATGAAGAGCAGCCAGAAATGCCACTTGCCGAGCGTCTCGTCGAGCTTCCGTCCGAACATCTTGGGCCACCAGTAGTAGAGCCCGCCGAAGATCCCGAACATCGATCCGCCGAAGAGCACGTAGTGCAGGTGCGCGACGACGAAGTACGAGTCCTGCGCTTGCCAGTCGACCGGGAACGTGGCCAGGAAGATGCCCGAGAGGCCGCCGATCGTGAACAGCGCGATGAAGCCCAGCGCGAACAGCATCGGCGTGTCGAAGATCAGGTTTCCGCGCCAGGTCGTCGCGAGCCAGTTCAGGATCTTGATCCCCGTCGGCACGGCAATGATCATCGACGAGATCATGAAGAAGCCGAGAAGCGGGGTCGCGAGACCGACCGTGAACATGTGGTGCGCCCACACGAGGAGCGAGTAGAAGCCGATCGCGACGCTCGAGAACGCGATTGCCGTGTAGCCGAAGATCGGCTTGCGTGAGAAGACGGGGATGATTTCCGAGATGATCCCCATCACGGGCAGGATCATCACGTAGACCTCGGGGTGCCCGAAGAACCAGAACACGTGCTGGAAGAGCACCGCGTTTCCGCCCTCGTTCGGAAGGAAGAAGTGCGTTCCGGCCTGGCGGTCGAGCAGGAGCATCGTCAGCCCGGCCGAGAGCGCGGGCAGGACGATGACGAGGATCCAGGCGTAGACGTCGACCGACCAGACGAAGAGGGGCACGCGCATCCACGTCATCCCGGGCGCGCGCAGCCGGTGGATCGTCACGATGAAGTTGATCGCGCCGATGAGCGACGACACGGAGAGGATGTGCAGCGAGAGGATGGCCAGGTCGACACCGTTGCCCGCGTACTGCTCCGAGAGCGGCGGGTAGAGCGTCCAGCCGGTCTGAGCGGCGCCTCCGGTCGCGAAGAAGCTGGAATAGAGCACGATGCCGCCGAACAGGAACAGCCAGTACGAGAGGGCGTTCAGGCGTGGGAACGCGACGTCCTTGGAGCCAATCATCAGCGGCACGAGGAAGTTCGCGAAGCCGGCCAGGATCGGGACGATGACGAGGAAGACCATCGTCACGCCGTGGACGGTCATCACTTCGTTGTAGTGCTCGGCCGAGAGGAACTTCTCGTTCGCATGCGCGAGCTGCGTGCGCATGAGCACGGCCAGGATCCCGCCCGCGCCGAAGAAGATGAGGCATGTGACGAGGTAAAGGATCCCGATCCGCTTGTGGTCGACGGTCGTGATCCAGGACGTGAAGCGGCCGCGGTACCACGGCACCGGGTAGACGGGCTCGGCTCTAACCGCCACCGGCGAATTCCTGCTTCAGGTAGGCCGTCAGCGAGGCGAGCTCCTTGGGTGTCCAGCCGTTGCCGACGGGCGGCATCTTTCCCTTCCCGTTCGCGAGCAGCTTGCGGAGCTGCTCCGGGTTGGCGATCGTCGCATTGCCTTTCAGCGCCGGGCCGATGATGCCCTCGCCCTGGAGCCCGTGGCAGGGAGCGCATGCGCCTTCGAACGTCATCCTGCCGATGTTCGCGCTCACGTGCAGCTGCCGCGCGACCCAGCTCTCGTACTCGCCGTTCGGGACGGCCCGCACGTGTGTGAGCATCATCGCGTGCTCGATGCCGCAGAACTCCGCGCATTGGCCCTGGTAGATCCCGGGGCTTTGCGCCTCGAACCATGTGTGGTTCGTCTTGCCCGGGATCGCGTCCATCTTCCCCGCCAGCTCCGGCACCCACCAGCTGTGGATCACGTCGAACGATGGTGCCGTGACGACGAGGTAGATGGGCCGCTGGGCCGGGACGACGAGCTCGTTGATCGACACCGCCCCATTCGGATACGTGTAGCGCCAGTAGAACTGCCGGCCCTCGACCTGCACGGTCATCTTCGGGCCGGCCGCGCCCGCCGCGGGCACGTCCTTGATCCCCGGCAGCTTGTAGAAGACGACGGTAATGATCCCGGCCAGGATCAGCACCGGGATCGCTGTCCAGATCAGCTCGAGGCGCGTGTGGCCGCGAATCTGCGGTCCCTCGGCGCTACGCGCCCGGCCCCGGTTGCGGAAGCGCACGACGAAGAGGATCAGTGCGCCTTCGACGATGACGAAGATCACCCCGGTCACGCCCAGGACGACCCAGTAGAGGTCGCGAATCCCGCCGGCGTTCGGCGAGCCGGCGGGCGGATAGGCTCGGCCGGCACCGGCGAGCGCCGTCCCGGTGAGGACGAGCGCCAGTGCCGTGAGGCTCAGGCAGGCGAAGAGGAGCTTCCGGCGCACGGGCGCTGGCATTCTAAGAAGGTGGGAGCGGGGAGGCGACATTGATCCTTGTGCCTCATGCCTGAGCGCTCGGTCGTCGAGCTTCCGCCGGAGGTCGGCGAGCCGTTCGAGGTCTTCCTGAACGGCGTTCCGCAACAGGCCGGGCGCGACTTTCGGGTCGAAGGAAGACAGCTCGTCTTCGAGCGGAGCCTGGCGCGTGAGGGGCGGCTCGGCTTCTGGCGCTGGCTCGCGCTCTTCCTCGGGATCGCCGGCACGTACCGCCAGAACGACAGCGTCGACGTCGTCTACGACACGGGAGGACGGCGCACCGTGACCAGCCTGCCTATCGAATCGTCAGCGACTCGTTCGGGCTGACGCAGCGTTGCGGCGTGGTACGAGCCGGGTACCGCGACGGAAACCGGTAAGCGAGTACCGCACCTGCCTTCCGGCACGCTCGTCGCGCCACCCAGCTCGTCTTGATGGATGCAGATGCAGCGGAGTTCTTGCGCTCTGCCCCGCCGCGCTGTAAGGAAGACTTTCCGCGTGGCCAACACGTACCCGCCGATCTCGGACTATGCGCTCCTCTCGGACTGCCACTCCGGAGTGCTCGTCTCGAGAGATGGGTCGATCGACTGGTGCGCGTTCCACCGCTTCGAGGCGCGGCCCGTCTTCGGCCGCCTGCTCGACTGGGAACGGGGCGGCTTCTTCCGGATCGCGCCCGTGGACAAGTACGAAGCGACGAGGAAGTACGTGCCGAACACGAACGTGCTCGAGACCCGCTTCGAAACCGCGACCGGGGTGATCACGCTCACCGACGGCCTCGCCGTGCGGGTCGAAGAGGGCCATCCGGATCATCGGATCATCCGACGCGTCCAGTGTGAGTCGGGCGAGCTCGAGGTCAAGGCCCGGTTCGAGCCTCGGTTCGACTACGGGCTCACGCAGCCGCGGGTCGAGCTTGTCGACGACGATCTCGCGATGGCGTACGGCGGCCCGGACGCGCTCATCTTGCAGACCGAGCTGCCGATCGACACCGCGGAGATTTCGGCCTGCGACGCCGCGCGCACGCTGACCGAGGGCGACGACGCGCTTGTCGCACTCACGTGGTGCCTGCCGCAGGAGCTCGATCCGGAGCGGTTGCCCCGGGAGCGGATCCTCGGAGAGCTCGAGGGGACGATCGGCTTCTGGCAGGCCTGGACGGAGCGCTGCGGCTACAAGGGGCCCTACCGCGACGCGGTCCTGCGGAGTGGGCTCGTCCTCAAGGGCCTGACGAACGCGCCGACGGGGGCGATCGTCGCCGCCGCCACCACGTCGCTGCCCGAGGAGATCGGCGGCGAGCGCAACTGGGACTACCGCTACTCGTGGCTGCGCGACTCGGCACTGACGGTCAACGCGCTGTTCATGCTCGGCTACACGGAAGAAGCCCACGATTACATGACCTGGCTGAAGCGGACGACCGCCGGCAGCGCCAAGGAGCTCCAGATCATGTACGGCGCGGGTGGGGAGCGCTTCCTGCCCGAGATCGAGCTCGAGCATCTCGACGGGTACCGCAGCTCGCGGCCCGTGCGGGTCGGCAACGCGGCGGTGGAGCAGTTCCAGCTCGACGTCTACGGCGAGATGCTCGACGCGGCCTGGCATTACCGGCGTCACGGCGGCGAGATCGACGACGTCTTCTGGGAGTTCCTCTGCCGGGTCGGCGAGGCCGTGCTCGAGCAGTGGGAGCAGCCCGACAGCGGTATCTGGGAGATCCGCGGCGACGTCCGGCACTTCGTCTCCTCGAAGGTGATGGCCTGGGTCGCCCTCGACCGCCTGCTGCGGCTCGCTGAGGCCGACGATCGCGACGGCGACGTGAACGGCTGGCGTGAGGCATGCCACGCGATCAGGAAAGCGGTCGACGACGAGGGCGTCGACCCCGAGACACATGCGTTCCGCCAGTACTTCGGGGACGACGGACGCGCGGACGCCGCGAACCTCCTGATCCCGATCGTCGGCTTCGTCGACTTCGACGATCCGCGTGCGAGTGCGACTGCCGAGCTCGTCGCGAAGGAGCTCGGCGCCGACGGGCTCGTGCGCCGCTACGTAACCGACGGGATGGACGGCGTCGACGGCGACGAAGGCGCGTTCCTCATCTGCTCGTTCTGGCTTGTCGAGTGCCTCGCGCGAGGAGGTGAGGAGGATCGCGCGCGCGAGCTCTTCGAGCGCTTGCTCTCGAACTGCAACGACCTGGGCCTTCTCTCCGAAGAGGTCGATCCAGCCTCGGGAGAGTTGCTCGGCAACTTCCCTCAGGCGTTCTCGCACCTCGGCTTGATCCAGGCCGCAATCGCCCTCGACATGCCCGAGGGACTGACCCAGGAGGCACTCGAGTGAGGCGTGCAATCGCGGTCACCCTGGCCGGGCCGGTCTTGTTCTTGTCAGCCTGCTCGCACGCGCCGTCTGTCTTCGACGGCGGCGTCTCCTCACCACGAGCACGCGTCGTGGGACACGCGACCCTCGAGCACTGGCAGCGCGAGCTTCGCCTGGGGCGCCGCCAGCGGCCGGCCCTGCGATTCGACAACCTCTCCCAAACCGAGCTGCGTCGACGGCTCGACCGCGCAGCCGAAACCTACGACTTCGAAGTGGTGTCGGTCCGATTCCACCGGCCCAGGCAGCTCGCGCCCGAGGTCGTGGTCCAGACCAGGCGCTATCTCTACCTGGCGCAATCAGCCCGGCTTTTCTGGACAAGCATCGACCCCAAGAGAAACACGGGCGATGACCGAACCGGCTGGCGCTTCGAGGGCTTCTACTTCCGTGCGCAAGACGAACACGGAGTCCCGTTCTTCATCGTCTACAACGCGTGGCGGCAGACCGAGCCCGGCGGGGGTCAGTGGGCGCGTTCCGAGCGTCTCTACCCATTTCCACACGGCTAACGGAGGAGGTCCCGTGAGCACCTACGACCTGATCGTTCTCGGTTCCGGCTCGGCGGCCCGCGACGCGGCGGCGAAGGCCGTGCAGCAGTGCGACGCGAGCGTCGCGCTCGTTGAGAGCACGCGCTGGGGAGGCAGTTGCCCGAACGTGGCCTGCAAGCCGACGAAGGCCTATCTGGTCGTGGCGGAGCTCTTCCACGACGTGAACCACCTCGCGGGGAAGCTCGGGATCGACCTCGGCCCGGCCACGCTCGACCTCGCGCGAGTCAAGGCGCGGAAGGACTCGCTCAAGAAGGGCGACGCGAAGTGGAAGCAGGACCTCGAAGGGGCGGGGTTCGATGCCTACGACGGCGAGGCGGAGCTCGCCGGCCGAGGCGAGGTCCGCGTCGGCGACGAGGAGCTCGACGCCGAACGGATCCTGATCGCGACTGGCTCACGGACGGCCGTCCCGTCGATCGAAGGCATCGACGAGATCGATTGGATCGACCACGTTTCCGCTCTCGAGCTGACCGACCTCCCAGATTCGTTGCTCATCCTCGGCGGCGGACCGGTCGGGCTCGAGTTCGCGCAGATCTTCGCCCGCTTCGGCTCGCGCGTGACGGTTGTCCAGAGCGCCGACCGGATCTCGCCGCGCTCCGACGAACAGGCCAGCGAGGTGCTGCAGGCGGCGCTCGAGGAGGACGGCGTCGAGTTCGTGCTCTCGTCGACGGTGACAAGCGTGCGCCGCGACGGGGACGAGGTCGTGGCCGCGGTGGGCTCGGAGGAGATCCGGGTGGAGAAGCTCTTGCTGGCCTCGGGGCGTTCGCCGAACATCGAGGTGCTCCGCCTCGACGAGCTCGGGATCGAGCACGACCGGGCGGGCATCCTCGTGGACGAGCACATGCGCACCTCGGTCGACGGGATCTGGGCCTCCGGGGACGTGACCGGCCGCTACCAGTTCACGCCGATCGCCCAGTATCAGGCGCGGATCGCGATCGAAGACATGTTCGCGCGAGACCCTGCTCCTGCGGACTACTCGGTGCTCCCGACGGCGATCTTCACGGAGCCCGAGCTGGCCGCGGTCGGCCTCACGGAGCAGGAGGCTCGCGATCGGGGAATCGAGCACGACGTCGTCACGCACGACATCAAGCACGTCCAGCGCTCGTCGTACAAGGACCAGAAGCGAGGCCTGTACAAGGTCGTCTACGAGACTGGAACGAGGCGTGTGCTCGGGCTCCACGTGGTCGCGCCGAACGGAGGCGACATCGTCCACGGCCTCTCGCTCGCACTCCGGCTGGGGGCGACGGTCGACGACCTCGCCGCGATGCACCACGTGTTCCCGACCTTCGCCGAGGGGATGAAGGCCGCCGCCGAGCAGGCGATGCCGCAGCCCGTCGAGATGGCCGCGATTTGCAACTGAAAAGGTCTCCTCAAATGCCAAGTCCTGCCGACCCGAAGGCCTGCAGGACTTGACGATCGCACCTTCTCACACGTGTCTTGATTCGTCAAGGGGCAACGACAGTTTTCCGGTGCGCCTCCGCAGCGAGGGCCTGTCTCTTGTTAGGGCTGTCCCTCGCACGGGAACTTTTCTCCCGCGGCTACGTTTGAACTAGCGATGACCAAGATCCAGAAAACAGATCAGGAATGGCGCGCCGAGCTCACTCCGGAGCAGTACCGTGTGCTCCGCGAGAAGGGGACGGAGCGTCCGTTCACAGGTGATTACGACCACGTCTTC
>VAXT01000001.1 GCA_005883245.1 Actinomycetota bacterium
GATCGCGTCCGAGCGCTACTACGCGGTGGCGGCGCGGACGTTCGCAGACGCGCGCGGCGGCGAGATCATCCTCTACGAGGACGCGTACGGGAACATCGCGATCGCGATCAGCGGCGGCAGCGCTGCGGACACGTTCTTCTCGGCGCAGCCCGGCGTCGAGATCCGGATCCGGCTGGCGGACTGATGCTGGAGCAGCTGGGCCGTAAGTTCGCGCGCTTCACGACCAACCAGGTCGTCCGCTGGCCGCGGGCCTGGCCGCTCTTTCGTTGGCTGACTCGGGTGCAGTTCAACCGGATCGCGCCTGCCTGGGACGAGAGGCGCACGCCCGAGTCGTTCGCGTCGCTCGAGGCTGCTCTCGACGCGCTCGAAGCGAGCCCTTCTCGGGTGCTCGATCTCGGAACCGGCACGGGACGCGCGGCGTTCCTGATCGCGCACCGGTATCCGGAGGCCGAAGTGGTCGGCGTCGACCTGGCCGAGGACATGCTCGCTGAGGCCAGGCGGCTGACTCCGCCCGAGCTCGCCGGTCGCGTGCGCTTCGAGCAGGCGGACGCTGAGCGTCTTTCGTTTCCGGACGGCTCGTTCGACCTCGTCTCGCTCGCGAACATGATCCCGTTCTTCGAGGAGCTGGGGCGGGTGACGGCTCCGGGCGGGTCGGTGGTTTTCTCGTTCTCGGCCGGGCCGGAGACGCCGATCTACGTGCCGCCCGAGGTACTGCGAGCGCGGCTCGGCGAGCTCGGTTTCACGGAATTTGCGGACTTCGGAGCCGGCAATGGGACGGCGCTGTCTGCACGGAAAGGCCAAGCGGCGTAGGCTTCAGGCTACTAGGACGTCGGCGGCACGGAGACACCGGCCCCGACGTCCTTTTTTGCGCGCAAAGCGTGCAAAAAAACAAGCGCAGCGGCGCGAGCCAGGCGATAGAGGGTCCTGTCCGCTGAAGGAGGCCGCGACGTAGGAGTCACTCCGCGAGGCCGCCTGCGGCAAGCCGAAAATGGCGAGGGCCGGAATCGAACCGGCGACACCACGGTTTTCAGCCGTGTGCTCTACCGACTGAGCTACCTCGCCAGGCGCGGCCAAGTGTAGCCGTGCTCAGACGGGGACTTTCGCGGCCGTCAGCCGTCCCAGAAGGCCGTCGACAAACGCGTTCTTGACGAGCACGTCGTCCGCGCCCGAGTCCTTCGCCGCCGAGTGCAGCTCCGGCGCCTCGTCTCCCGTGAGCGCGATCAGGCAGAGGTGCGGATGGTCCCGGCGCATGCGCGTCATAGCCGTCACGCCGTCCAAGAGGGGCATGTGCAGGTCGAGCACGACCGCGTCCGGCGCCATCTCGTCCACGAGCTCGATCGCCGCCAAGCCGTTCGTCGCGGTCGCGACGACCGACAGCTCACCCTGCGCCTCGATCAGCTCGCGCAGCGACACGAGGAAGTCCTCGTCGTCGTCGGCGAGAAGGACGCGAACTCCTCCCTCGGTGGCCACACTGCTCACGACTCGCATCTTCAGCCCGGAGACCGGATCGAGTCAAGCAGGATCGGGAGAAGCTCGCGGGCGTCGCCGGAAACGGACACGTCCACCTCGTCGGGAGTCTCCTCGCCGACGCTGACGATGACGCGGGCCTTGACCACTCCACCCCAGGGCTCGAGGTCGTCGCCGACCCCGATCCCGACGTAGAGCCGCGGCGCGACGGGCCGCCCGAGGAGGCCGACCTGGCGTGTCGGTTCGACAAGCCCCGCCGCGCATGCTTCCCGCGTCCCCGCGAGCGCAGCGTCGGTCGCTTCGATCGCGGCCAGCACATCCGGTTGAACCGTCGGGCCGACACCGACCACGACGTCCTTCTCGTCCAGCTCGTACGAGGCGCAATCCCGCTTGCGCTCGACGAGCCTGACCTTCGGTTCGGGGAGAGCGCCGAGATCGAGGCGGCGGATCTCGGTGTCGAAGTCCCGGGGCTGGAGCGGCTCGTACATGCGCGGGAGGACGGTCGCGAGCTGCGGCGTCGTCGCCCCGAGGATGACCGAGACGATGTTGCCGCCGTACGCGGGCTTCTGCTGGAGCAGCCGGCCGGCCTTCGCGATGTCGACACCGACGCAGTCCGCAGTCATCCCGAGCTCGAGGTCGCCGGCGGCCCGCGGGCCGTAGTCGCGGCCACGGCCGGTCGCGGGAACGAGCACCACGCGCGGCAGATGTTCGGCGAGCACGCGCCGCAGGACCTCCGCCCAGAGCTCCGGGTGGTAGTCGGCGAGGGCGGGATCGTCGACCGTGTAGACGACCTCCGCGCCGTGGCGAGCCGCCTCCTGCATGGCGCCGTCGAGGTCGTGGCCGATCAGCAACGCGACCGCCCGTCCCCCCAACTTGCCCGCCAGGTTGCGGCTCCGCGCGATCAGCTCGAGGGAGACGCGACGGTGCCGGCCGTCGACGAGCTCGCACACGGTCCAACAGTCGTAGCTCGCTCCAGGCTCGTCCGCGATGTGCTCCGGCTTGTCCCAGCTCGACTCCTCTGGAGCCCTATCGGCCAGCAGCTCACGGACGCGGCTCGCGGCCTCTTGGGCGCTTTCTGCACGGATCCCGGCGCGCTCGGGCCGCGCGTCCCGGACGGCCAGCACTCGGGTCGGCGAGCCGGTCTGGCCGAAGCGCTTGTCGTTCGGACGCAGATCGTCGACGAGGTCGGTTGCCTGCCAGACGACGATCTCGTCGCCGCCGCTACGCGTGGGCGCATCCTCCGGCGGGCGGCCGACCGAGACGACGAGGGGGAGCTCCGCCTCGTAGACGTCGTGGCCGAAATCGGTCTCGCGCGTCAGCCGCAGCCCGTCCCCGGAGCGCTCGAGCGTCGAGCTGCTGATCGAGTGCGGCCAGCCGAGAAACGCGGCGACCTGCGGCGGCACCTGCCACGTCTCCGAGTCCAGCGCCTTTCGTCCGCACAGCACGAGATCGGCGCCTTCCTTCCGGATCGCCAGCGCGAGCGTTCGCGACGTGCCGATCGTGTCTGCGAGCGCGAACACGCGGTCCGAGAGATGAATCGCGCGGTCGGCTCCAAGCCCGAGAGCCTCGCGGAGCGCTTCCTCGGCCTGCGGCGGGCCCATGGTCATGACCACGACCTCGTCGGCGAGCTGGCGCGCGTATTGCACGGCATACCGGTCGTACTCGTTCAGCTCGAGCGGCACGCCTTCGCGCTTGAGCGACTTCGTCTCCTCGTCGAACTCGATCGAACCGAGCGCGGGCACCTGCTTGACGAGGCAGATCGCCTTCACACCTGCGAGCCTATCTACCCGTGCTGGGCGTTCTGTACGACATCCACGGGAACTTGCCGTCGCTGGAGCGGGTCCTGGCCGAGGCGGAGGGGCTCGAGATCGACCGCTGGCTGCTCGGAGGGGACTACGGAACCCCGAGCCCGTGGCCCGAGGAGACGCTCGCTCGGCTGAAGGAGCTTCCGAACGCGACGTGGATCCGTGGCAACGGCGAACGCTGGCTCCGCGAGCCGCCGCTCGACCGGCCCGAGGTGATGGCCACCTACGATCTTTTCCGCGGCTCCTTCGACGAGGAGCTCGTCGAGTGGCTCTACGGGCTGCCGACGCAAGCCGAGCTGGACGGCGTGCTCTACGTCCACGGCTCGCCGCTCTCGGACGTCGAGAGCTTTCCGCCGCAGCCCTCTGACGAGGACGAGCGGATGCTCGTGGGCGTGCGCGACCGGACCGTCGTCTTCGGACACAGCCATCAGCAGTTCCGTCGGCCTGGGCCGCTCGGCACCGACCTCGTCAACCCGGGGAGCGTGGGGATGCCGCTCGACGGCGACGTGCGCGCGGCGTGGGCGACCTGGGCCGGCGACTTCGAGTTCCGACGCACGGAGTACGACGTCCAGCGAGCCGCGGACGGCTACCGGGCGATGGGGGGCGACTTCGGCGAGTTCGCGGCTACTCGGATCGAGCGGGGCTCGGACTAGATAGCTTCGCCTCGACCGAGATCTCGACGTTGCCTTCGAGCGCCTTCGAGACCGGGCAGTTGTCCTTGGCGCCCTCGGCCGCTTGCCGGAACTCCGCTTCGTCGATCCCGTCGACCTCGCCCTCGATCTCGAGCCTGATCTTGGTCATGCGGAAGCCCGCGTCGGTCTTGTCGAAGGTCGCGGTCGCGCTCGACTCGAGCCGCGTCGGCGCGTGGCCGTCTTCGGCGAGCCCGTGAGAGAGCGCCATCGAGACGCACGTGGCGTGCGCGGCGGCGATCAGCTCCTCGGGACTCACGCCCTCGGCGCCCTCGGCGCGGGCCGACCAGCTCACGCCTTCGTCCGAGAGCACATCGCTTCCGGTCGAGACGCGGCCCGAGCCGCTCATCAGGTCGCCTTCCCAGGTTGCGCGGGCTGTCTTGTCAGTCGCCATCCTCGTCCTCCTTCTCCTCGCCGGAACCCGGCGGTCGGTAGTACTTCTTACCTTTCAGCGGCTCCGGGAGGTGGTCGACCTCGAAGCCGCGCGGATCTGAGTGGGGATAGATGTACTCCTTCCCGCGCCCGAGCTTTTTCGCACCGTAGTAGTGCGTGTCGCGCAGCTCGTCGGGTGGGCGAACGTGGCCGTGCTCGCGGACGTCTTGCGCCGCCTCGCCGAGTGCCTTGATGACCGCGTTCGACTTCGGCGCGAGCGCGAGGTAGATGGCCGCCTCGGCGAGGTTGAGACGCGCTTCCGGCAGCCCGACGTGCTCGACCGCCTGCGCAGCCGCCACCGCGACCACGAGCGCCTGCGGGTCGGCGAGCCCGATGTCCTCGGAGGCCAGCACGATCATGCGGCGTGCGATGAAGCGGGGGTCCTCGCCGCCCTCGAGCATCGCGGCCAGGTAGTAGACGGCCGCGTCCGGGTCGGAGCCGCGCATCGACTTGATGAAGGCGGACACGAAGTCGTAGTGCGCGTCGCCACCCTTGTCGTAGACGAGCGGCCGCTTGCGGGCGGCATCTTCAATGTGGCCATGTCCCAGGACCTGGTCCCGGGCCATGGCCGTTTGGGACGCGAGCTCGAGGATGTTCAGCGCGTTGCGGGCGTCGCCGCCGGCTCGCCGCGCGATCAGCTCGACCATCTCGTCCGGGACCTCGGTCCCGAGCTCTTCGGCGCCACGCCGCACGACGATGCCGAGGTCCTCCTCGGACAGCGGCTCGAGCTCGTAGATCTGCGACCGCGACAGCAAGGCGGAGTTGACCTCGAAGTACGGGTTCTCGGTCGTCGCCCCGATCAGCGTCAGGATCCCCTCTTCGACCGCGGGCAGGAGCGCGTCCTGCTGCGCTTTGTTGAAGCGATGGATCTCGTCGAGGAAGAGGATCGTCCGCTGTCCGTGTGCACCGAGTCGCTCGCGTGCGCCCGCAATCACCTCGCGCACCTGTGAGACCGTCGCCGAGACGGCCGACAACTCCTCGAAGTAGGCGCCGGTCGTGTTCGCGATCACCCGCGCGAGCGTCGTCTTCCCGCTCCCCGGCGGCCCGTAAAGAATCGACGAGCCGACACGGTCCTCGGCGATGGCAAGCCGCAGCGCCGACTGCTCGCCCAGGATCTGCTCCTGCCCGACAAAGTCCTCGAGCCGTTGGGGGCGCATACGGAGAGCGAGCGGAGCCGTCTCGGGCAGCCGCTCGTTGGCCGCATCGGAGAACAGATCTTCCACGGCCCCGAAGTATGCTGCTCGCGTGTCGACCTGCGGGATGTCGTGAGCGCGACCGTCTCGCTGCGTGACGAGGTGACGACGCTCCTCTCGGAGCTGATCCGCCTCGACACGGTCAACCCGCCCGGGAACGAGACCCGCGCGGCCGAGCACCTGCGCGGGTACCTCGAGGCGAACGGCATCGCCTGCGAGCTGTACGCCAAGGTGCCCGAACGTGCGAACCTCGTCGCCCGGATCCCGGGCACGGGTGACGGCCCGCGGCTGGCCTTCCTCTCGCACACGGACACGGTGCTCGCCGATCCGGCCGAGTGGGAGGTCGACCCATGGTCGGGCGAGCTCCGTGACGGCGAGATCTGGGGCCGCGGCGCGCTGGACATGAAGGGCCAGGTGGCCGCGACCGCGGTCGCGATGGCGTCTCTAGCACGCGAAGGGTTCCAACCCAAAGGCGACGTCATCTTCATCGCGGCCGCCGACGAGGAGGTCGGCGTCGACTTCGGACTCGCCTGGCTGTGCCGCGAGCACCCGGAGGCCGTCCGCGCCGAGTACTCGCTGAACGAGGGCGCCGGCGACCGGATCGAGCTCGCCGGCAAGCCGTTCTACCTCGCGTCGACGGCCGAGAAGATGAGCTCGCCGTTCATGTTGCGCGTGCGCGGGCGGAGCGGCCACGCGTCGATGCCCTCGATCGCCGACAACGCCCTCGTCAAGGCCGCGAAGCTGATCGAGCGCCTCGGCGAGTTCAAGCCGGAGCCGCGGCTGGAGCCCGAGGTGTCCGCACTCTTCGAGGCCGTGGTCGGTGCGCCGCCGGATGATGCGAACCAGGTGCTCGAGGCCGCGCGGCTGATCGATCCGATCGCCGTCGAGCTCGTCGAGCCGCTGCTCGGGATGACCGTCTCGCCGACGATGGCCACGGCTTCGCAGAAGCGGAACGTGATTCCCGCGCTCTGCGAGGTGACGGTCGACTGCCGGCTGCTCCCCGGGCAGACGCAGGCCGAGGCGGAGCAGGTGATCCGCGGCGTGCTCGGCGAGGCCGACTACGAGCTCGAGTGGGTCGAGGGACAGGGCGGGACGCGTTCGCCGATGGAGGGGCCGCTCTGGGATGCGATCGGAAGCTGGGTCGCCGAGACGGAGCCGGAGGCGGCCGTAGCCCCGATCTGCCTCGCCGGCTTCACGGACAGCCACTGGATGCGCGACGCGTTCGGCACGGTCGCGTACGGCTTCTTTCCTCTTCGCTACATGGACGTGCAGCTCGCCACGCGGCTCGTGCATTCGGCGAACGAGCGGGCCCGCGTCGACGACCTCGAGGTGGGCGTCGACTTCCTGCGCTACGCAGCGCGGGCGATGAACTAGGCGCTACGCTCAGTCAATGCCCGATGAACCGATCCGACTCGGCGGGATGGCGCTCGCGAACGGCGTGCTCGTGCACGGGCCGATCTCGTGGGCGATCGCGGCCCGGCTGCCCGACGGGCGGCTCGAGGTCGCGGCCGAGCCCAAGCGCT
>VAXT01000002.1 GCA_005883245.1 Actinomycetota bacterium
GCGAGACGCGGCAGAAGGAGCACGAGCGCTGCGGCTCGCACCTCGTCGGCCCGCTGCTCGGAACGCTGATGATCGGCAACGTCCTCGCCTCGCGGGCGCCGCGCCAGTTCCGGCTCGCGGCGCGGGGCCTCGCCTCGCTGGCCGCGGTCGCGGTCTCGACGGAGATCTTCTCCTGGATGGTGCGAAACCCGGAGCATCCGCTCTCGAAGGCGCTCGCCAGGCCCGGGCACGAGCTCCAGCACCGCCTCGCGACGGCCGAGCCGACGCCGGAGCAGCTCGAGGTCGCGGAGGCCGCACTCGCCGCGTGCCTCGCGCTCGAGAATGGAAACTCGAACTAGAGCGCAAAGGCTCGCCCCAGAAGTCTTCGACCTGCCGGTCGAGAAGATGCGCGCCGGCTACTACACCGACGCCTACTTCAACCACGCTCGAGCCGCGCTGCTCGAGGACGGTCGCCGTCCGCGCGTCGTGATGCAGGTCTTCCAGAAGAACCGCTCCAACCTGGGCGGGATGGACGAGGCGATCGCGATCCTCAAGCTCTGCTCGCACGACTGGGAGCAGCTGACCGTCCACGCGCTGTACGACGGCGATCCGATCGAGCCGTACGAGCCCGTCCTGCACGTCGAGGGCGACTACACACTCTTCGCGCACCTCGAGACCGCATACCTCGGCGTGCTCGCGCGCAGGACGCTGATCACGACCAACGTCGTTCGCGTGCTCGAGGCGGCGCGGGGCAAGCAGATCATCTTCATGCCCGCGCGGCACGACCACCACCGCGTCCAGACGGGCGACGGCTATGCGGCATACGTCGCGGGCCAGGTCGTCGGCGCCCCGATCGGCGTGACCACGGACGAGCAGGCGTCGTGGTGGGGCGGCAAGGGCGTCGGGACGGTCCCGCACTCGCTGATCGCCTCCTTCGGCGGCAACACCGTGCTCGCGGCGACGAAGTTCGCGGAATGGGCGCCCGACGACCTCAACGTGACGGTGCTCGTCGACTTCGAGAACCACTCCGTCGAGACCGCGCTCGATGTGGCCCGCGCACTCGGCCCGCGGCTCTGGGGCGTGCGTCTCGATACGTCCGAGAACCTCGTCGACACCTCGCTCCTGGACGAGATGGGCGACTTCAGGCCGACCGGGGTCAACGAGCGGCTCGTGCGCAAGGTGCGGGACGCGCTCGACGCGGATGGCTTCGAGCACGTGAAGATCGTCGCCTCGGGCGGGTTCACGGTCGAGAAGATCGAGGCGTTCGAGCAAGCGGGCGTGCCCGTCGACGCCTATGGCGTCGGCTCGTCGTTGATTCGCGGGCAGAACGACTTCACCGCCGACGTCGTGATGACGGATGGCCGTCCTTCGGCGAAGGTCGGCCGACAGTACCGGTCGAACGAGCGGCTCGAGCTCGTCGAGTGAGCTCGCTCCGAGTCCGCCCGCTGACACGGGAGCGCTGGCCGGACTTCGTCGACCTCTTCGAACGCCGCGGCCCACGCGGCGGTCATCGCAACGTGCCGGCCTACGGGTGCTGGTGCATGTACTGGCGGGAGCGCACCCTCGAGCATGGAACGCCCAAGAAGCGTGCGATGGGCTCGCTCGTGCGTGCGGGCCGCGAGCCCGGCCTGCTCGCGTACGACGGGAGCGAGCCCGTGGGCTGGATCTCCGTCTCACCGCGCGACGACTACGCCGCGATCCTGAGCTCGCCCCAGTACCGGCCGGAGGAGGACGAGGAGGCAGTGTGGTCGATCGTCTGCTTCGTCGTCGACAAGCCGCGCCGGCGTGAAGGAGTCGCGACGGCGCTGCTCGAAGGCGCCCTCGCGCACGCACAGAAGCGGTCGGCTGCCGTCCTCGAGGCGTACCCGCACCTCGAGCAAGCGGGCGACTACATGGGGCACGTCGACCTGTTCCGCGCGCACGGCTTCCGCGTCGTCCGGAAGACGAAGAGCCGTGCGATCGTGCGGCGGAAGCTCAGCTAACGGCTTCGGCGATCCGCTCGCCGATGCCGGGCCACTCCGCGAGCGGATCGGTCGAGCGCACGACATGCATCCCGGCGGCCGCGAAGCGCTCAAAGGCCGCGTTCGCCTCGTCCGTGTAGTCGACCGCTCCGGGGACGACCACGGGCGAGGTGCAGTCTTCGAGGAGGTAAACACGCTCGGCGAGCTGCCGCGCCTCGCCGTCGCCCGCGAGCAGGTCGTCGATCGTCCAGGCGACGCAGTGGCTCTTCGCCTGGCCGGCGACGACGACCGCGTCGTACCCGAGTAGCCGCTGGATCAGCTCCTCGTTCCTGCGCCCGAGCTCCTCGCCGTCGGGGCCGCTGGTCACCTCAGGACCGAGGATCGAGTAGTGCTCGGTCAGCGTCTCCTCGCCTTTGACCTGGAAGGACGGCTGCGTCGCGCGCGCCGCGCCGTGGAAGAAGAACGCCTCCTCGACCGCCGACACGAGTGCGTGCCCGATCCCGCCGAGGAGCGCGTGGTAGGGCCAGATCGTCAGCTCGTACTTTCCGCCCTCGGCCAGAGCCCGCGTGTAGTGGGCGAGCTGCCGCTCCGCGTAGTCCGGCTCGAGCCCGAGGCTCCGGCACACCGCAGGGTTCACGCGCCAGCGACCCGACTCGACGTCCTCGGCGGAGACGAGCGTGTACGGGCCAGGATGGTTCCCGTCGGAGTCGACGAGCCAGACGGCGTGGAAGATCTGCAGCGCCCGGTGCGTGTCGAGGCTGGGCACGATCTGCGTGATCACCCCCAGGTTGCGATAGACGAACTCGCAGAGGCGCCGGTTGTCGTCCACGGCGCCGGTTCCCGAGCGACCGCCGACGAAGAGCTCGAAGCCGGGGATGCAGAACGTGTTCTGAAGGTCGACGGCGAGCAGGCAAATGCGGAGCTCGTCGTCCTGAGCCGGCCGGATCCCATGCTCCTCGGCCCACGATCGAGCCGCCCGTGCGTGCTCCTCGTACGGCACGCGCCAGACCTCCCCGACTCGCTCCGGCCGGTAGAAGTCGGGCACGGGCAGCACTCGCATCGGACCGAGTGTAGACCGCCGCTTCAGGTTCGTCGCTTCGCTGCCGATGAGCAACCGGCATGCCGGACATCGGTCATCTTCTGGTGCAGATCGGCGCCTTCGCGATGATCGCGCTGCCGCTCCTGATGTTCGCGCTGATCATCTACCTGCTGTGGCGCACCCTGCAGGTGATGCCGCGCGTCGGGCCGAAGTCCGCCAACACGACCTCCGAGTCATCGGTCTCCTGGGACGAGGTCGCCGGGCTCGAGGAGGCGCGAGACGAGATGCAGGAGATCGTCGACTTCCTCAAGGATTCGAAGCGCTTCGCGAAGCTCGGTGCGCGCGTGCCGAAGGGGATTCTGCTCTACGGCCCGCCGGGCACCGGGAAGACGCTCCTCGCCAGGGCGGTCGCCCGCGAGTCGGGCGCGAGCTTCTACTCGCAGAGCGCGTCGGCCTTCGTCGAGATGTTCGCCGGGCTCGGCGCGGCTCGCATCCGCAAGCTCTTCGAGCAAGCGCGGAAGGATGCGCCCGCGATCGTGTTCATCGACGAGCTCGACGCGGTCGGCGCCGCCCGCAGCGGGCACGGCTTCAACCGCGAGCAGGACCAGACGCTGAACCAGCTGCTTGTCGAGCTCGACGGCTTCGCGAACCGCGACCAGGTGATCGTGATGGCCGCTTCGAACCGGCTCCAGGATCTCGACCCGGCTCTTCTTCGTCCCGGGCGTTTCGACCGGCAGATCCTCGTTTCGCCGCCCGACCTCGCAGGTCGTGAGGCGATCCTCCAGGTGCACACACGCGGGAAGCCGCTCGCCGCGGACGTCGACCTCGTCGCGATCGCGCGCCAGACCTCGGGCCTGACCGGCGCCGATCTCGCGAACATCGCGAACGAGGCGGCGATCTTCGCGGGTCGCGAGAGCCAGCAGCACATCCACCACATCCATTTCGAGAACGCGATGGAGCGCGTCATCGCCGGCCTCCAGCAGCGCCGCGTGATGACCGAGAAGGAGAAGCGGATCCTCGCGTACCACGAGGGTGGCCACGCGCTCATGTCCCACCTGATGGGCGAGAGCTTCCCGGTGCAGAAGGCGACGATCGTTCCTCGCGGACAGGCGCTCGGTTACACGTTCAACCTCCCGCAGGAGGACCGCTACCTCCACACGCGCGAGGAGTTCATCGACTGGATGAAGATCGCGCTCGCCGGCCGCGCAGCGGAGCAGGTCGTGTTCGGGCGCGTCACGAACGGCGCCGCGAACGACCTCGAGAAGGTCACGGAGCTGGCACGCTCGATGGTGTTCGAGTACGGCATGTCCGAAGGCGTCGTCTCGCGGACGATGCGTGCCGACAACTACGCCCTCTCGGAGGAGACGAAGCGCGTTCGCGACCAGGAGCAGGCACGTCTGACCGACGACGCGTACGACGAGGCCGTCCGCTTGATCACGAAGCATCGCGCGGCGCTCGACCGGCTCGCGCAGGCGCTCCTCGAGAAGGAGACGCTCGTCCGCGCCGAGATGATGGCGCTCCTGTCCGACGTCGAGCCCGAGTCGCGCGCGAGCGAGACCGTCGGCCGCGTCGTTCCGCTCCCGCGCGTCGAAGAAGCCCCCGACGGAGCCACCCCAGGAAGCGGATAGCATCCTCTTCGCGTGAGGGCGAAGCGGATTCACCATCTCGGCGTCGCCGTCGACGACCTGGACGAGGCGGTCGACAGCTATCAGCGTCTGTTCGGCGCCGAGGTCGAGGGCCGCGACACGCTCGAGTCGCAGGGCGTCGAGGCGGTTGCCGTACGGCTGGGCGAGAGCCGTGTCGAGCTGCTCGCGTCACTGGGGGAGGACACACCGGTGGGCAGGTTCCTCGCCAAGCGCGGTCCCGGGATGCACCACGTCGCCTACGCGGTGGAGGATCTGCCAGGCGGCCTCGCCGACCTGGCCGGGCAGGGCGTGCACCTGATCGACGACGTCCCCCGGCGAGGTCTCTTCGGCATGCAGGTCGCCTTCGTGCATCCTGAGTCCGTGCACGGAGTTCTCGCAGAGCTGGTGACCGTTGGCTGAGCAAGACCGGATCCGGATCGAGATCGGCTTCGACGGCGGCCAGGTGATGAGCGCACACGTCCAGATGTCGGTCGCGGACGAGCTCGAGCACTCGCTCGACGGCGGCGGATCGGGCGGAACGGTGCAGATCGAAGCCGAGGACGGGCGCTACACGATCCCGCTCACGCGAATCGTCTACGTCAAGCGCTATTCGCGCGAAGGGCGTGTCGGTTTCAGCGGCAGCTAGGTAAGGGGTTACAGACCGGGCTCCGCGGGAACCCTCCCTAGAGGATGGGCCAGGGCATAGCGACGATTACCGGCTATCAAGGGGCCGTTGACGCGCGTCTGCTCGTCGAGCGGGCGCAGCACGGGAATCGCGACGCGCTCGAAGAGCTGTACCTGCTCCACTTCGACCGCATCTACAGCTATCTCCGGGTCAGCGTCGGCAACCGTCACGACGCAGAGGACCTGACGACCCAGACCTTCGTCCGGATGCTCGAGTCGATCGGCCGCTTCCGCTCGCAGTCGGCCCCGTTCTCGGCGTGGTTGTTCCGGATCGCGCACAACCTCGCGGTCGACTACTTCCGGGCGCGGCGCCGGCTGCAGGTCGCAGACGAGGTGCCCGAGCCCTCCGGCGAGGAGGAGTCGTCGGCCGAGGAGCGAGCGCTGGACTCGATTGGACAGGCCGGAATGCTCGGATTGATCGAGCAGCTGTCGGCCGAGCAGCGCCAAGTGCTGACGTTGAAGTTCGTGCTCGGCTTCGGCAACTCCGAGGTGGCCGGGATTCTCGGGAAGACCGAAGGTGCGGTGAAGTCGCTCCAGCACCGGGCCCTCGAGTCGCTCGAAAGACAGATCGCGCACCCGTAGTAGCGTCTGCGCCGTGCCGCTCGACGTCGGGATCGTGGGCTTGCCCGGGGCCGGGAAGACGACGCTCTTCAGGGCGCTGACCGGCGTCTCGCAGACGGCCTACGGTCAGGAGCACGTCGGCGTCGCGCCGATTCCGGACCAGCGGTTGGAGCCGATCGCCGAGGTCGAGGGCTCGGCGAAGACCACTCCCGCCACGGTCACGCTCGTCGACCCGCCGGGCCTGGGCGCCGCCGTGCTCGGCGAGCTCCGCAAGTCCGAGGCGCTGCTCGCGGTGCTCCGTGGCTTCGGGCCGGACGCGGATCCGGCGCACGATCTCGAGTCAATCGTCCTCGAGCTCGTCGTCGCCGACCGCGACCACGTCGAGAAGCGCCTCGAGCGGGTGCGGACGATGGCGAAGTCGGGCGACGCCCGGCTCCGTGGCGAGGCCGCGGAGCTCGAGCGCATCCTCGCGCACGTCGAAGCCGGCGGGCCCCTCAGCGCGTACGAGGGCGAGTTGCCGCCGGAGCTCGAGCCGCTGACGACGAAGCCGATCGTGCAGATCGTCAACGGCGACGGCGGCATCGACCTCGAGCTGGAGGCCGAGCTGGCCGAGCTCTCACCCGAGGAGGCGGCCGAGTTCCGCGACGGGCCCGCGGGCTTCGAGCGGGTGCTGTCGAACCTCTTCGAGACGGCCGGATTGCTCACGTTCTTCACCGGCGGCGATAAGGAGACGCGGGCCTGGACGCTCGCGCAGGGGCGAACGGCGCTCGATGCGGCGGCGACGATCCACACCGACATCGCGCGCGGATTCATCCGCTGCGAAGTGATTGCGTGGCGCGACCTCGTCGAGGCGGGGAGTCGCGCCGAGGCCGCCCGCCGCGGCCAGCAGCGGTTGGAGGGAAAGGACTACGTCGTCGCCGACGGAGACATCCTCAACATCCGCTTCAACCTCTAGCAGCAACCGCAGTCGCAGTCCGGGCCGCAGTCGCAGTCGCAATCGCAGCTCTTCACGATTCCTCCTTCCATCGATGATTGTCGATGTAACGTCTACCTGGTACATTGAAGTTTGTCAATGAAGAAGCTCGCGACGATCACCTGCTGCGCGCCCGGCGCGCCGCCGCTGAAGCCGAAGGAGTTCGAGAGCCTCTCGGCGCGCTTCAAGGCCATCGCCGACCCGACGCGGCTCGCGATCGTGAACCGGCTGGCCAGCAGAGACGCCGCGTGCGTCTGCGAGTTCAACTCGCTGGGCCTCTCCCAGCCGACGATCTCCCACCACCTGAAGGTCCTGCGCGAGGCCGGCCTGATCGAGGTCGCCTACAAGCGCGGTACCTACTTCTTCTACCGCCTCGTCCCGGAGGCGGTAGAGGCGCTCGCCTTCGCGCTCGGCGGCGCGCCGCAGCCGGAGCTCGTCCTCGCGACCGCGGAGGGCACGGTTGCCCGCTGAGAAGGTCCTCTTCGTCTGCATCGGGAACGCCGGCCGCTCGCAGATGGCGCTGGCCTTCGCGGAGCGGGCAGGGCTCGAGGCGAGGTCGGCCGGCTCTCACGCGGAGACCCGGCTCCATCCCGAGGTGGTCGAGGCGATGCGAGAGCTCGGCTTCGATCTCAGCGGTCGGGTGCCGCACCAGCTGGCGCAGGAGGACGTCGAGTGGGCGGACCTCGTCGTGACGATGGGCTGCGGCGACGC
>VAXT01000235.1 GCA_005883245.1 Actinomycetota bacterium
AGCCAGGAGCGGATGGTCGCGGTTGTCGGCCCCGAGCACCTGGACGAGGTGGAGGAGGTCTGCGACCGCTGGGAGCTGGCCCACGCGCGGATCGGGGAGGTGACCGAGACCGCTGAGCTGCGCGCCTACTTCGACGGCGACCTTGTTGGAGCGATCCCGGCCGCGTTCCTGACCGACGAGGCGCCGCGCTACGACGTGCCCAGGCAGCCGCGTGCTCCCGCCGAGCCCGCGCCGGCTCCGACCGGCCCGCCGACGACGGAAGCGCTGCCCGAGCTGCTCGCCTCCCCGAACCTCCGCAGCCGGGCCTGGGTCTACCGCCGCTACGACCAACTCGTCGGCTCACGCACAGTTCGCCGGCCGGGCCTCGACGCCGCCGTCCTGCGCCTGCGCCCCTCGTACCGCGGGCTCGCCGTCAGCCTCGACGGCTCGGGGCGGATCGCGAGCCTCGACCCTCACACGGGGGGCGCCGCGGCGGTTCTGGAAGCGGCGCGCAACGTCGCCTGTGCCGGCGGCGAGCCGCTCGCGATCACCGACTGCCTCAACTTCGGCAACCCGGAGAAGCCGGAGATCGCCTGGGAGCTGGCCGAAGCGATCGAGGGCATGTCCGCCGCCTGCGAGGCGCTCGGGATCCCGGTCGTCTCGGGCAACGTCTCGCTCTACAACGACACGGACGGCCGCTCGATCCACCCCACGCCCGTCGTCGGCTGCGTCGGCCTCGTCCCGGACGTGCGCACGGTGCCGGGCGCGTGGCGCGAGGGCGACACGATCTACCTCGCCGGCAAGCCGGAGCTCTCGTTCGACGGCTCCGAGTACCAGGCCGTCTACGGCGAGCTCGCCGGCCGTCCGGCCCCACTCGACCTCCAAGCCGAAGCCGGGCTCGTCCGCACGCTGCACGAGATCGCCCCGCGCTGCTCACTCGTCCACGACGTGTCCGAAGGAGGCCTCGCGGTCGCACTCGCCGAAGCCGCTATCGCGAGCGGCGTCGGCGCCGAGCTCGACTTCGACGACGATCCGCTCACCCTGTTCGGCGAAGGCGGCGGCCGCGCGATCCTGGCCTCGAGCGAGGAGCTCCCGTTCCTGCGCATGGGCTCCGTCGCGGGGAGTACTCTGCTCGGAGTGCCCATCGACCAACTGCGGCGGGCCTGGGAGGAAGGAATCATCACCTAGATGTGCGGTGTCTTCGGCATTCGCGCTCCGGAGCGTGACGTTTCGCGCGTCACGTTCTTCGGCCTGTTCGCGCTCCAGCACCGGGGCCAGGAGTCGGCGGGGATCGCCGTCTCGGACCGGGGCCGCCTGACCGTTCTGCGCGACATGGGCCTCGTCGCCCAAGTCTTCGACGAGCAGAACCTGAGCGGCCTCCAGGGCGAGGTCGCGATCGGCCACACGCGCTACTCGACGACCGGCTCGACGCAGTGGACGAACGCGCAGCCGATCGTCGAGCACGGACGCGCCCGCACGGTGACGCTCGGCCACAACGGGAACCTGACCAACGCGCAGGAGCTCCGCGAGGCACTGGCAGCGGACGGCGTCACGCTCTCGACCAGCTCCGACACCGAGGTGATCGCGGCGCTGATCGCCAACGACGAGGCCCCACTGGAGGAGGCCGTGGCCAACGCGATGCGCAGGCTCGAAGGCGCGTACACGATCGTCGCCCTCGCCGAGGGCACGCTGCTCGGCTTTCGCGATCCGCACGGCTTCCGGCCGCTGAACCTGGGCCGGATCGACGGCGATCCGGTGCTCGCCTCGGAGACGTGCGCGCTCGATCTCGTCGGCGCCACGCACGAGCGCGAGGTGGCACCCGGCGAGCTCGTCTCGATCGACGAAGACGGCGTCACGGCGACGCAGGCGGTTCCGCAGGCCGGCGCAGGAGCGCTCTGCCTGTTCGAGTTCATCTACCTCGCCCGACCGGACTCGACCCTGGCCGGGATCGAGGTGCACGCAGCCCGCGTGAAGATGGGCGAGCGGCTCGCCGAAGAGTCGCCCGTCGACGCCGACCTCGTAATGCCGGCCCCCGACTCGGGCACGCCAGCGGCGATCGGCTTCTCGCGTGCGAGCGGCATCCCGTTCTCCGAGGGGCTGATCAAGAACCGCTACGTCGGCCGCACCTTCATCGAGCCCGACCAGGGGCTCCGCGAGCAGGGCATCCGCCTGAA
>VAXT01000238.1 GCA_005883245.1 Actinomycetota bacterium
CGTCCAACGCGCAGGTGAACGTGAGGAAGCACTTCTCCTCCTCCATCCTGCTGTGGATGCGCACCGACCAGCGCCGTCAGACGGGAATGGACCACTGGAAGGGACCGCACTCGAGGATCATCTCGGTCACGCCAGGTCTCGAGGAGTACCGGCAGATCCACCTCGCCGAGGTGAACTCGGGGTTGTGGCCGGCGACCCCCGGTGTCGAGACCGAGATCCCCGTCGAACGCAAGATCGACGGCGTCGCCGAGCTCACCTTCCAGTCGCTCGTATCCCCGCTTCGGGGACGCAAGCAGACCAAGCTCGCGTTCAAGGACGAAATCAACGTCTTCCGGCGCACCCTGCTCTACACCGGTCTGCCGAACTCGTCCCGCTGGTACGAGGTGGCAGAGCCCGGCGAGAAGGTGGGCGCCCGAGCCCTGATCTACCTCAGGCGGAAGGGTGGCGTCCGTGCCCGCGACTTCCGGAAGCTCATCAACAAGGAGCTCGCGCCCGCCCTCGCAGCCACCGGTGTGCTGAAAGAACTACGAACCCAGACCTTCCTGCCCTGGAACGAGAAGCTCTGGAACACCCCGAACGTCGCCCACGACAACCCGGCCGACCAGCGGTTCCACGCCTCGCTGATCCTCGGCTTTGCAGATGCATCCGCGCGAGCAGCGTTCTTCGATAGCAATGAGATCACGACGCTGTCGGGCCGGTTGTCGGTGTTCGCTTCCGCCGTCTACGCATACGAGGTGTCCGAAGCGTTGACCTATGTGAAAGAGGGCAAAGTCCTCCCGCACTACGAGGCGTAGCCGCGCCGTAGGCGCGCTCGCCGTTGCGTGGGAGGTGCTCCGTTAGCGCGAGGACCGCTCGGCTCCATAAACGCTCCATGCCTTGCGCGGCCCGTCAGGCTCGATGGGCCACGCACCCGACAAGGGTTGCGGAGCGGGAGACGAGCTGCGGCTCTGCGAAACCGTTCGCCCGTAGCGCATGGACCACGCGCGCGACGGCCTGATGACTGCGCGCTGGGCGTCTCGTAGAAGAGGAAGAGCCGCCCGTCGTGCTTGAGTGCCCTGTGGATGCGAGCCAGTTCGTCGGTCGCCGGGGTCGTCCAGAAGACGTTGACGTTGACGGCGTAGGCCTTGTCGAAGCGTGCCTTTCCCGGATCGACGTCCGCCACGTCGACGGTCTTGAGGGCGAGCCGCCCTGATGCGACGTGCTCCGGGTTCCGCCGGCGTGTGCGCTCGATCGCGGTCGCCGACCGATCGATCAGGAGCAAGCTGCCACGGTCGAGACGCGGGCAGACGAGCGAGGCGGCGACGCCGGGGCCGCCGCCGATCTCGAGCAGGCGGTCGCCCGGCTCGACGGCAAGCGTCTCGACCGCCCAGCGAATCCGCTTCGGTTCCACGTCGACGACGCTATTCAAGGATGACGGGCTTGTGGGTGGTGGCGACCGCGCGCCGAGTTTGGCCGGGAGCTGTTCGAGGCCTCGGGCTACCCGATGAGTTTTCCGCCGTCACGCCGTCCGAACGAGGACGAAGTCAATGCGAAGGAGGTCGGGTGAAGGTCGGCACGGAGCAGGAATGGCAGGCGGCGCGCGAGGAGCTGCTGGTCGCCGAGCGGGAGCTGGAGGAGCACGCGAAGCGCGTTGAGGAGCAGCGGCACGAGCTGCCGTGGGTCCCGGTCGAGAAGGAGTACACGTTCGCGACCGAGGACGGGCCGAAGTCGCTGCTCGAGCTGTTCGAAGGGCGCTCGCAGCTGCTCATCTACCACCTGATGTTCGGCGAGGACTGGGCGGTTGCGTGCCCGGGCTGCTCGTCTCTCGCCGACGGGCTGAGCGGCGTGGTCGCGCACCTGAACGACCGCGACGTGACGCTGCTCTGCGTGTCCCAGGCGCCGCTCGACAAGCTCGTCGGCTGTTCGACTACGGCTACGCGTTCCGCCGGGAGGAGATGTCCGGCATCGTCCGAGAAGAGTTCGACATGGGGCAGCTACTCCGCGAGGCGCCGCAGTGGCTCCGCGACTACCGCGAGGAGGTCGGAGCGCCGGACCTCGAGTCGGCCGTGTCGGTGAGCGCCGGGTGGAGCGTGTTCGCGATGCGCGACAACGCCGTCTACAACACGTACCGCGTGTATCCGCACTCGCGCCTCATCACGCCGCTGTTTTCCGGGCTGCTCGAGCTGCTGCCGAAGAAGGAGTGAGTTGCCCGAGTGTGTGGGCGTGGTGGCCGACTTCCATACGCCGTCGCCGTCGGTACGGAGTGCTCTTCTGTATCACCTCTGACAACAGAGGATGCTGATTTGCAGCGATTTCAAGCCCTCTGACGGACTCGAACCGTCGACCCACTCCTTACCATTGAGCACCGAGCCGGGAAGCGCGGGCAAACGCGGGTCAGGTCGACCAGAGAAATCCCGGAAGTCGAAGAAATCCGCTGAGGACGAGTGGCCGGGCGTGTACGGGCGTGCCCGGATTGGCGTTCCCTCAGTGTTCCCTCGGATCTGGCTGCACATGCGAGTTCTGCGGCAACGACATGGACCTGCGGATCTAAGTCGAGCCGGAGCTCGGCAAGCACACCCACGCCGTGCGAGGACGTTGCCGCGAACCGGATCCGGTCGCTCGGGCGGCTGTTCACGCGTCGTACTCGTCGTGGCGGCGCACCCACATCTCCGCGCCCTCGTCGCGGCCCTTCGGCGTCCTGTCGAGGATCGCGTAGTAGCCCATCAGGAACTCCGTGCCACGGGCGTAGCTGGAGTAGCAGTGGTAGATGGTGTCGCAGTCGCACGCGAAGATGCTTACGCCGTGCCCCTCGGAGAAGTAGCCGGCGACGTCGGTGCCGGTCGCGGCAGCGTTCTTGGTGACGGCCGGCAGGCTGTCGCGGAACCGCTGGTCGCCGAGCAGCGGAAACGCTGCGACCTCGTTGGCCTCGAGCAGCGGCACGGCCTCGTTCGCCTCGTCGGCGGCGGAGACGCCGAAGTCGAAGTTGAAGTCGCTCTCGTAGCTGGACGCCCAGTTGAAGCTCCAGCGCATCCGCCGGCGATAGGCGAGCAGCTTCTCGAGTGGCGCGCGTGAGATACAGATCATCGTTACGTC
>VAXT01000239.1 GCA_005883245.1 Actinomycetota bacterium
CCACGGCGGCGGGTCACGGCTCCGCTTTGTGAAATTGCTGGAGCAGTAGCCGCGTAGCCACTCATCGTGCAGGATCCGCGGGGTATCGTGCTGAACCCGTCGAGAACCGCCGATGCTCCAACTCGTCAACGTCGGACATAAGTCTCTGGCGGACTACGCGTCGCTCGCGTCGCGCGGTCTGATGTCGGAGATCCGCCGCCTGGCGGAGCCGCTGCAGGGGAAGCGGGTCGTCCACCTGTCGGCGACCGCCTTCGGCGGAGGCGTCGCGGAGATCAACTACGCCCTGGTTCCGCTGATGGCCGACGTGGGGCTCGACGTCGAGTGGCGGATCATCCAGGGAGACGACGAGTTCTTCGGCGTCACGAAGACGATCCACAACGCGCTCCAGGGCGATCCTCAGGGGCTCTCGCGCGAACAGGAGGCGACCTTCCAGCGGTACAACGCGCTGAACGCCCAGCAGTTCGACGACGACTACGACTACGTGATCGTCCACGACCCCCAGCCGGCGGCGATGGTCGACCAATTCCCGGACTCGGACGCGCACTGGATCTGGCGCTGCCACATCGACCTCTCGACGCCGAACGAGTCCGTGCTCACGTTCCTCGCGCCGTCGCTCGAGCGCTACGAGGCGGCGATCTTCCACATGCCCGAGTACGTGCCACGGCACGTCGCGCTCAAGCAGGCGGTGATCTGGCCGCCCGCGATCGACCCGCTGACGCCGAAGAACATGGCGCTCTCGGCCGATGATGCCTCGTACGTCGTCGACCAGTTCGGGATCCACCTCGAGCGGCCGCTCCTGACCCAGATCTCCCGCTTCGACCCCTGGAAGGACCCGCTCGGCGTGATTGACGCCTACCGGCTGGTTCTGCAGACGCACCCGGACGTCCAGCTGGCCCTCGTCGGCTCGATGGCTCACGACGACCCGGAAGGGTGGGACTACTACAACCGGACGGTCGCGCATGCCTCCGGCGACCCCGACATCTTCATCCTCTCCAACCTGAACAACATCGGCTCCGTGGAGGTGAACGCATTCCAGGTGCACTCCGCGGGGGTGATCCAGAAGTCGATCCGCGAGGGGTTCGGGCTGACGGTCACCGAGGGGCTCTGGAAGGCGAGGCCGACTGTTGCCGGGCGCGCCGGGGGAATCCCCGCCCAGATCCGGGACGGTGAGACGGGCTGGCTCGTCGACTCGCCCGAGGAGTGCGCCGATGCCTGCCGTGAGATCCTCGACGACCCCACGGGGGCGGCAGCCCGCGGCCGTCGGGGAAAGGAAGATGTGCGCATGCGCTTCCTGATGCCGCGCCTGCTGCGCGACTGGCTCGCGCTCTTCAACCAGCTGGCTGGAAACGACCTCGGGGAGACGGCGCTCGAAACAGTCGCGGCCGTGTGACGTAGGCTCCGCCCGATGGCGGCCCGCCGGAAGCTGATCGTCGTCTCCAACCGCGGCCCGGTCTCGTTCATGCGGGACGAGGACGGGAACCGTGTGGCCCGGCGCGGCGGCGGAGGGCTCGTCACCGCGCTTCGGAGCCTGGTCGTACACCACGACGTGACCTGGATCGCGAGCGCGATGACCGACGAGGACCGCCTGGCCGCCGAGGAAACCGGTGGTGATGCGATCGAAGAGGTGGCGCGAGACGGCTCTCCGTACCGGCTGCGGCTCGTCTCGCACGATCCGTCGGCCTACGACTGGTTCTACAACGTCGTCGCAAACCCGACGCTCTGGTTCCTGCAGCACTACCTCTGGGCGCTCGCGTACGCGCCGGACATCGATCCGGGGCTCCACCATGCCTGGGACGACGGGTACGTCCCGGTCAACCGCGCGTTCGCCGACGCGGTTTTGGCGGAGCTGGACGAGCAGCCCGACGCCTCCGTGTTCTTCCACGACTACCACCTCTACCTCGCGCCGCGGTTCGTGCGCAATGCGCGGCCCGATGCCTCGCTCGGCCACTTCGTGCACATCCCATGGCCGGAGCCGAACCTCTGGCGCGTGCTCCCGGAACGGATCCGAAACGCGATCCACGACGGCCTGCTCGCGAACGACGTCGTCGGCTTCCACGCGCACCGCTGGCGCCGGAGCTTCCTGCGGTCGAGTCGCGACCTGCTCGATCGGAGCTCGAGTCGCGACGACCCGAGTTCCTGATCCTGCGCGTCGACCGGACCGACCCGTCGAAGAACGTCGTCCGCGGCTTCCGGGCGTTCGAGTTCTACCTGGACGCCCACCCCGAGATGCACGGCCGCGTGAGCATGCTCGCGCTGCTCGACCCGTCGCGGCAGGACATTCCCGAGTACGCCGAGTATCTGGGCGCGATCCAGCGCGCGGCACGCATGGTCAACGACCGCTTCCAGCGGGACGGCTGGATTCCCGTCGACCTGCGCATCGAGGACAACTTCCCGCTCTCCGTCGCCGCCTACAAGCAGTACGACGTGCTGCTCGTGAACGCGATCTACGACGGGCTGAACCTCATCGCGAAGGAGGCGCCGCTGGTCAACGAGCGCGACGGGGTGCTGATCCTGTCGGAGAACGCGGGAGCTCACGAGGAGCTGGGGCCGTGGGCGCTGTCCGTCAACCCGTTCGACCTCGAGGAGCAGGCGGGCGCGATCGACGCGGCGATCACGATGAGCCGCGAGGAGCGGCACGCGCGGCTCGAGGCGCTGCGGGAGCACGTGCGCACGCACGACGTCGGCGCCTGGCTGGAGACGCAGCTCGCGGATCTCGACCGCTGGTCGGCGAAGGCGGCCCGGTGAGCGATCTGTCGCACGTGGACGAGACAGGGCGCGTGCGCATGGTCGACGTGGGCGGGAAGGACGTCTCGCGCCGCAGGGCGGTCGCCCACGCCAGCCTGCGCGTGGCTCCGGCGACGGCTCGGCGCCTGCGCGAGCTCCCCAAGGGTGACGCGCTCGCCGCGGCGCAGGTGGCCGGGATCATGGCGGCCAAGCGGACGAGCGAGCTGATCCCGCTCTGCCACCCGCTGCCGCTGACCCACGTCGACGTCGAGCTCTCGGTTGCCGAGGCCTCGGTCGAGATCACTGCGTCTGCGGAGACGACTGCGCAGACCGGCGTCGAGATGGAGGCGCTCGTCGCGGCGACCGTCGCCGCGCTGACCGTCTACGACATGGCGAAGGCCTTCGACTCCGAGATGGAGCTCTCAGAGGTGCGGCTCGTGGAGAAGACGAAGAGGGACATGTGAAGGCCGCGGTGCTGACGGTTTCCGACGGCGTCGACATGGGCACCCGCGAGGACGCGAGCGGTGACCTGCTCGAGGAGCTGCTCGTCGCCGAGCGC
>VAXT01000003.1 GCA_005883245.1 Actinomycetota bacterium
GTGATCACCTTCTCGTTGACGAGATCGGCGATCTTCTTGATCACGCCCGAATCGCCGCCCTTCTTCACCCCGTAGGGCAGCTCGCTCACGATGATGGCGGTCTTGCCGCCGCGCAGCTCCTCGACATGGGCGCGGGCCCGCATGACGATTCGACCGCGACCCGAGCGGTATGCCTCGCGGATCCCCTCTCGGCCGACGATGATCCCGCCCGTCGGGAAGTCGGGGCCCTTGATGTGACGAGTCAGGCGGTCGACATCGATCTCGGGGTCGTCGATCACCGCGACGAGCGCGTCGACCACCTCGCCGAGATTGTGCGGCGGGATGTTCGTCGCCATGCCGACGGCAATGCCCTGCGACCCGTTGACAAGGAGATTCGGGTAACGCGACGGGAGCACGCTCGGCTGCCGGCGCGACTCGTCGTAGTTGGGAACGAAGTCGACGGTGTCGGCGTCGATGTCGCGAAGCAGCTCGGTCGCCAGCCTCGTGAGCCGGCACTCGGTGTACCGCATCGCCGCAGCGGGGTAATCGTCGATGTTCCCGAAATTCCCTTGCCCGTCCACGAGCGGGTAGCGCATCGAGAACGGCTGCGCCATGCGAACGAGCGTGTCGTAGATCGCCACATCGCCGTGCGGGTGGTACGAGCCCATGACGTCGCCGACCACGCGCGCGCACTTGAGCCGCGGACGGTTCGGCTGCAGACCCGCCTCGTGCATCGCGTAGAGGACGCGGCGGTGGACCGGCTTCAGGCCGTCGCGCACATCCGGGAGCGCGCGCGAAACGATGACGCTCATCGCGTAGTCGAGGAAGCTCGAGCGCATCTCCTGCTCGAGCTCGCGCGGCTCGATGCGGCCGGGGCCAAGTGGCTCAACCGACGACATTCAGCCCTCCTTCGCCATCAAACGTCGAGGAACCTGACGTCCTTCGCGTTCGTCTCGATGAAATCGCGCCGCGGTTCCACTTGGTCGCCCATGAGCATCGAGAACATCCGATCGGCGGCGGCGGCGTCTTCGACCTCGACCTTGACCAGCATGCGATTCACGGGGTCCATCGTCGTCGCCCAGAGCTCCTCCGGGTTCATCTCGCCGAGACCCTTGAAACGGCGTAGACAGGTGAGGCGAAGACACCGGTCGGAATCGTCACGTGGCTGGCGGCGCTCGACTCGACCTCGACGACCTTGATCGTGGTCGACTCGTCCGTCTGTTCGAGGATCGACAGCTCGTGGCCGTCCTCGCCCACGGACAGGAGCGTGTTCGCAAGGTCCTTGCCGGCAGCATCGTCGATGTCGACCTCGACGAGTCGGTGGCCGATCACGAAGTTCGCAGCCGCACTGCCGAAGTCGGCGCGCAGGCGCGCTGCCCAGCCCTCGAACTCGTTCAGCGCCTTCGTGAACCGCCGGTAGCGGGCCTCCGTGAGCGGCTGGCCGTTGCCGTCCCGGGCGGAGAGGACGATGTCCTTCACTCGCTCCCGGACGAGAATGTCCTCGAACTGCGACTCCTTCTCGACGTACTGCTCCCGGCTCCCGATCTTCACACGGTAGAGCGGCGGTACCGCGATATAGACGTAACCCCCCTCGACGAGCTCCTGCATCTGCCGGTAGAGGAACGTCAGGATCAGCGTCCGGATGTGTGACCCGTCGACATCGGCGTCGGTCATGACGATCACCCGGTGGTAGCGGAGCTTCTCGAGGTCGAACTCGTCGCCGATGCCTGACCCGATCGCGGTGATGATCGACTGGATCTCAGCGTTGGAGAGCACCTTGTTGATCCGGTTCTTCTCGGAGTTGATCACCTTGCCGCGCAGGGGAAGGATCGCCTGAAACGTCCGGTCGCGCGCGTCGATCGCCGAGCCGCCGGCCGAATTGCCCTCGACCAGGTACAGCTCAGCAGAGCTGGGGTCGTTGATCGAGCAATCGGCGAGCTTGCCCGGCAGCGACATGCTGTCGAGCGCGCTCTTTCGGCGCGTCAGCTCGCGGGCCTTGCGAGCGGCCTGCCTCGCATTGCGCGCCGCAAGCGCCTTCTGGAGGATCTGCTTGGCCTCGGTCGCGTTCTCCTCGAGAAACTCGGCAAGCTTGACGTTGACCGTCTGCTCGACGAGGCCACGCACCCAGGCGTTTCCGAGCTTCGTCTTCGTCTGCCCTTCGAACTGCGGGTCCTGGAGCTTGACCGAGATCACTGCGGCGAGCCCCTCGCGGACGTCCTCGCCCTCGAGGTTGTCGTCCTTCTCCTTGAGGATGCCGTTCTTGCGCGCGTAGTCGTTCAACGTGCGCGTGAGCGCGGCCTTGAAGCCGGAGAGGTGCGAGCCGCCCTCATGGGTGTTGATGTTGTTCGCGAACGAGAAGACCGACTCGACATAGGACGCGTTCCACTGCATCGCGACCTCGACCTGGCCCATCTCGGCGGAATCGCCGTTCGTCGAGCCCTCGAGGTAGATGATGTGCTTGTGGGCGGGCTCCTTCGAGTCGTTCACGTAACCGACGAAGTCTCGGATGCCTCCCTCGGCGTAGAACTCGTGCCGCACGTCGCCCTGGCGCTCGTCGATCAGCGTGATCCGGAGCCCCTTGGTGAGGAACGCCGTCTCGCGCAGCCTCTGCACGAGAATCTCGCTCGACCACTCGAGCTCGTCGAAGATCTCGAGATCCGGTAGAAAGGTGATCGTTGTGCCCGACTCCTTCGTCGGTCCGACCCTCTTCAGATCCGTCGTCTGCTCGCCACGGGCGAACTCCTGTCGGAAGACCTTGCCGTCGCGCTTCACTTCGACGTGCAGCCACGCCGACAGCGCGTTGACGACCGAGACTCCGACGCCGTGCAGGCCGCCGGAGACCTTGTAGCCGTCGCCGCCAAACTTGCCGCCGGCATGGAGCTTGGTCAGCACGACCGTCACGGCCGGAAGTCCCTGGTCTTTCATGACCTCCGTCGGAATACCCGAGCCGTTGTCGCTGACGGTCACCGAGTTGTCCGGATGAAGCGTCACTTCGACCAGATCGGCGCGACCCGCCATGGCCTCGTCGACCGAGTTGTCGACCACCTCGAAGATGAGGTGATGGAGGCCCCGCGAGCCCGTCGAGCCGATGTACATGCCCGGTCGCTTGCGGACCGGCTCGAGGCCCTCCAGGACGGTGATGTCCTTTGCTGTGTAAGCTGCTTCTGCCATTAAAAAAAGCCCTGCAAATCTCCGCTTTTTGGGCTACCTACAGTGTACCAGGTCCACCGGCCGTCAGTCGGCTCTGGCCAGGCTCGCCAACGCCGCCTTCGCAACAATTTTGCGCAGGTTCTCATCCTCGATCTCGCCGGCCAGCGCGGCTGCGAGCTCGCGTTCCTCGGGAGTTGCCTCTCGGCCCCGCCTCGGGCGGCTCTCGATCTCCTCCGACGAGCGCGCGGGGAGCTTGCCGGGAGCGAACCGTAGGGCCGCCGGAGCCCTCTCGCTGAGCATTTCCGCCAAGCGCTCACGGAGCTTCGGCTCCAGCTGTGCGAGCTCGAACGCCCAGGCGGAGGAGGACGTCGCGACGTGCAGCGTGCGATCTCGCGAGAGCCGCGCCGGCCAGGCGTTGCGGGCGATCTGCTCTCCGACCGCATCCGGCCACGCGCGGACGATCTCGGCCATCCCCTCCGCGGGGCCGAACCGGGAAAGCTCGTGACGGACGCCGTCGCCGATGCGCTCGGGCTTCATCTCGCGGCCCCCGGAGTGACCTCGACCAACTGTGCCGGCTCGGCGGGGAGAGCTGAAGCCCCGGTCGCGGTGATCAGCGTCTGGCCCATCCCCGCGAGGCGGTCGGCGAGAGCCGCGCGTCGGCCTTCGTCGAGCTCCGAGAGAACGTCGTCGAGGAGGAGCAGCGGCGGCGTCGGGCCGCGTTCCGTGAGCAGCGCAGCTTCGGCCAGGATCAGGGACAGAACTGCGAGGCGTTGCTCGCCCTGCGACCCGAAACGGCGCAGGTCGCGATCGCGCGCGCGGATCTCGACGTCGTCCAGGTGCGGCCCGAGCCCCGTCGTGCCGCGCTCAAGGTCGTCGTCGAGTCGAGCCTCGAGCGCCGCGGCCGTCGGCTGGTCTGCGTCGTAGCCGAGCGCCGCGGCCGCCAGGCCAAGCTCGTCGGCTCGTTCCGCGAAGGGTGGAGAGAGCGCCGTGATCGCCTCCGCCCGTGCCGTCACGAGCGCCGCACCAAGCTCGGCCACCCGCTCCGTCCACGGCGAGACCGCATCGCGCGAAGAGGCTCCGATCGCAACCCGCCGCAGCGCCGCGTTCCGCTGTGCCACCGCTGCGCCGTACTCGGCCGGCAGTCCCGCCCGGGCGGGAAACTGGCGCCCGAGCACGCGGTCGAAGTACGCACGCCGCGCCGCGGGTCCGCCCTTGACTACGACGAGCCTGTCCGGGGTGAAGACGAGCGTCGCAACCTCAGAGCGAAGCTGCTCGGCCGCCCTCAGGGCCGCGCCGTTCAGACGCGCCTTCTTGGCGTCGCCGGGGCGCAGCGTGACCTCGATCTCGAGCCTCGAGCCCGCGCGATCGCCGGCCAGCTCGATCCGCGCCGCTTCGGCTCCGAAGCGCACGAGCTGGGCGTCGTTGCGGCTGCGCGGCGAGAAGCCCTGCGTCCCAACGTGGAGCGCCTCGAGCAAGTTCGTCTTGCCGGCGCCGTTTTCCCCGACAGCGAGGATGAGCCCCGGGGAAAGCCCCAGCTCGAGCGACTCGTAGGACCGGTAGTTACGGAGCGTGATTTCCCGGACGATCAGCCTGCTAGGCGAATCGGCATGATCAGGTACGAGAAGTTCTCGTCGGCGGATCGCAGCAGGCCCGGCCGCAAGGGGCTGATCAGGCGGAGCGCGATCTCGTCCGTCGCGACCGATTCGAGCCCGTCGCGCAGGAACTCCGGATTGAACCCGATCTCGAGCGGCTCGCCCGAGAACGGCACCGGCAGGGATTCCTTCGCCTCGCCGACGTCCTGCGTCTGCGCTGAGATCGTCACCTCACCCTCGGCGAACCGGAGCCGGAGCGGCGAGTTTCGCTGGGCCATCACCGCCGCGCGGCGCACGACCTCGAGGAACTCCTCTCGGGGCAGCGCGATCTCGTGCTCGAAGGTCTCGGGAATCAACTGCTTGTGGTTCGGGAACTGCCCGTCGATCCGCCGCGTCGTCAGCCACACGTCTCCGGTGCCGAACACGACGTGGTTTTCCTGGACGCCGATCTGGAGCTCTGCCGCATCCTGTGCGATCCGCGAGAGCTCGGTCAGCGCACGCGCTGGGACGATCGCCTCGAGCTCGGCGCCTGCCGACTCCTCGAGCTCGGTCGTCTTGACCGACATCCGGTACGAGTCGGTCGCGGCCATGACGAGGTTCGAGCCCTCGAAGTGGACGAGCACCCCAGTCAGCACGGGGCGCGACTCGTCACGCGAAGCGGCGCGGGCGACCTTCGTGACCGTATCGAGGAAGGCGGCGCTGTCGACGGTAAAGGTCTGAGCGCCCCCGACATCCGGCAGCTTCGGGAAGTCCTCGGCGCTGTACGTGTTCAGCTTGTATGCGGCCGGCCCGCACGTGATCTCGAGCACACCTTGCTCCGGGCGATGCTCGAGCACCACCTCGCTCTCCGGCAGCAGCCGCGCGAGGTCGACCAGAAGCCGCCCGGGCGCGACGACCGCACCCTGACCCTCGACCTGCGCCTCGACCGAAAGGCGCAGCGAGAGCTCCATATCGGTGGCAGCCAGCTCCAGCGATCCCTTGAGCCCGTCCTTGGGGCAAGTGACCTTCACGGCCGATCCAACAGCAGTTTCTATCTCAGTCATTTAAAAGAAGGTCGTAGTAGCAGTAAGGGGTGTGAACTCTGGGGAAGATGGTATTCGCTGAGGCGGGCAGTAGGTTTGCCTTGGGGACGTGTCCTGTGGGGAAGCGGCGGTTTTGAACATGTCGTGCGAGGCCATGTTCATGTTTCCCCAGATCTAGCGGGTTTGCTTGACCCTCGCGGTCAGCTCTTGCACAAGGTTGTAGACAGACCGGTCCTCGCGGATCATGCGCGCGATCTTCGAGGTCGCGTGGATGACGGTGGTGTGGTCGCGGCCTCCGAACTCACGCCCGATCTTCGGCAGTGACGCGTCCGTCAGCTCGCGCGAGAGATACATCGCGACCTGGCGCGGGTAGACGATGTTCTGCGAGCGCCGGTCGCCGCAGAGCTCCTCCATCGAGAGGCCGAAGCGGTCCGAGACCGCCGTCTGGATGCGCTCGATCGAGACCTCGGGCGCCTCGCCCTGCGGGAACACGTCCTTGAGGACGTCCTGGGCGAGCTCGACTGTCATCGGCCGCGCGGTCAGGCTCGAGAAGGCGACGACCCGGGTGAGGGCGCCTTCCAGCTCGCGGATGTTCGTGGACACGCGGCCGGCGATAAAGGTCAGAACCTGAGGATCGGGGATGTGGATCCCGTCCGTCTTCACCTTTTTGCGCAGGATCGCAATGCGCGTCTCGAGGTCGGGCGGCTGGATGTCGGTGATCAGCCCCCACGGTCCGAGGAGATCACGATCTGCCGGCCGGCCTCGTAGAGCGAGTTGAAGGTGTGGAAGAACTCCACCTGGATCCGCTCCTTGTGCTCGAGGAACTGGATGTCGTCGATCAGCAGCAGGTCGTACGTCCGGTAGCGCTGCTTGAAGCCCTCGATCCGCTTGTCGCGGAGCGAGTTGATGAAGTCGTTCATGAACGTCTCGCTCGTGATGTAGCGAACCGAGAGCGAGCGCGAGTGCGCGCCGACGTACTGGCCGATCGCCTGGAGCAGGTGCGTCTTCCCGAGGCCCGTGCCGCCGTAGATGAAGAGCGGGTTGTACGCCTGGGCCGGCGCCTCCGCGACCGCGAGTGCGGCCGCGTGCGCGAACCGGTTCGACGAGCCGATCACGAACGAGTCGAAGGTGTACTTCTGGCTCATCTCGAAGGCCGGCCGCACCGGCGTTGCAGGCGCGTCCTCAACCGGGCCCGAGGTCTCGACCTCGCGCTCGACGAGGAGCTGGATCTGCTTTGCCTCGCCGGTCGCATCGCGCACCGCGGCACCGATCAGGTCGAGGAAATGGCCTTCGATCCAGTTGCGCGTGAAGTCGTTCGGGACCGAGAGCACGAACGCACGATCGGTCAGCTCCCGGCTCGAGACGTCCCCGAACCAGGTGCCGAACGTCGTGTCGTTGAGTGCTCCCTTGAGCCGGTCGGAAACCTCAGCCCACAGGCTCTCTGCTGTCAACTCTTGGGGGCGCGCCAACGCCGGGCGATCTCCTCGACTCAGGGGAAGGAAAGGCGAGCATAACAGCGTCTCCAAGGGGTCACAAGGAGGGTCGCAGTGGGTAAATACCATCGTATTTGCAGGTCTTTTGTTTCACTCCACATAGTCCTCCACAGGTGTGGACAACTAGGCTTGGGTGATCGGCCCAGCACCCCAGAGCCGTCCCCGCGCAGCGATTTTTCAAAGTTGTAAACAGCGCCTGAGCTGTGGATAACGTGGGGACGGAGGCCTCGTCTATACTGGCTCGACGCCTGTGCAAAAAGGGCGCTCGTTCCTCTTTTTCTCTTCCCTCTTACCGTGAAGCGCACCTACCAGCCGAACGTACGCCGCAGGAAGCGACGGCACGGATTTCGCGCGCGCATGTCGACGCGGGCCGGCCGCGCAGTTCTGAAGCGACGCCGCGCTCGAGGCCGCAAGCGGCTCTCCGCCTAAACCCATTCCAGCCGTTCTCGATGTGTAGTTCAAGCGGATCGACCGGTCATTTCCGACGGACGGGCGAGCAAAGCCCGCCCGTCCTGAAAGCGGCACCGCAAGCGGTGCCTCAGCTTGCAGCGTAGGAACCGCCTTTCCCGCTCCAGGGACTTCGATGCCGTCTATCGGCACGGGCGGTCCGCCTCGACGCGGTTCCTCGTCCTGTACTGGTTCCCACGCGAGGACGGCGACCCGCGGCTCGGGATCGCCGTGCCGAAGGGGACCGGCGGCGCGGTCGTGCGCTCGAAGATCAAGCGCCAGCTCCGCGAGCTCTGGCGTGCCCGGCTTGAGAGCCTTCCGCCCGCTCACGACTACGTGCTGATCGTGCGGCCGGGGCTCGTCGAAGGCACGCAGTCCAAAGGCTTCGACTGGCTCGGCGAGCGGGTGGACGAGGTGCTCGGAAAGGCCGCGGCATGAGCTCAGAGCGCTTTCGGTTGAGGTCCATCGTGTCGACCGGTCATTTCCGACGGACGCACGGGCAAGGCCCGCCCGTCCTGAAGGCGGCTCCGCAAGCGGCAGCCTTGGTGCTCCGACTCCCCTCGTATCTCGGGATCGGCCTCGTCTACGCGTACCGCTACACGCTCGGTGCCATCTTCCCCGGCGGCTGCAAGTACCACCCGTCCTGCTCGCAGTATGCAATCGACGCGCTGCGCCGGTACGGGCTCGTCCGTGGGGTGATCCTCGCCGGCTGGCGGCTGCTCCGGTGTAACCCGTGGAGCCTCGGCGGGGTCGACTACGCCGACCAGCAGAGGCTCTTCAAGTGATCCTGTTCTCGATCCTCTCCCCGCTCGAGAACGTCCTGCGCAGCATCCTGGAGTGGCTGAACGGGACGATCGGGCTCCCGTGGGCCTGGTCGATCGTGGTGCTGACCGTGATGGTGCGCCTCCTGATGGTGCCGCTCGCGGTCAAGCAGATCCACTCGATGCAGGCGATGCAGGCGCACATGCCGGAGATGAAGGCGATCCAGCAGCGCTACAAGAACGACAAGCAGAAGCGCAACGAGGAGCTGATGAAGTTCTACCGGGACAACCGCGTGAACCCGGCGGCTCCGTGCCTGCCGCTCCTCGTCCAGTTCCCCGTCTTCATCGCCCTCTATCTCGTGCTGCGGCAGTTCTCGAGGCATCCGCCCGGCGGCAACCTGTCGTGGTTGGACGGCCTCGTCCCGGACATCACCGCGCATGCGAACGCGCACTGGTCGGGCTACGTGCTGCTCGCGATCTACGTCGGCAGCCAGCTCGCGTCGACCTACTTCATGTCAACGACGATGGACAAGACCCAGCGGACGATGATGATGATCCTCCCGGTCGCGTTCGTCCCCGTGATCGTCAGGTTCCCGGTCGGGCTCGTCATCTACTGGGTGACGACGAACCTCTGGACCGTCGGCCAGGGCCTCGTCACGCGGCAGATGATGCCGAAGGCGAAACCGCCGCCGAAGCGATCGTCTCGCACTCCGCCGAAGTCGGAGACGCAGAGCCGGGACGGGACCGCTGAGCCGGCGGAGGACAAGGCATCCGCGCCGCCCGCGGCTCCGCGCCGTGTGAAGCGGAAGAAGGGGAAGGCGAGGCGATGACGGAGGACCTGCGCCAGGTCGAGGCGACCGGCGAGACCGTCGGCGAGGCCAAGTGGGCCGCGCTGCGCGAGCTCGAGAAGCTCCATCCGGGGCTCGACAAGGGCGCCGTCCAGTTCCAGGTCGTCTCGGAGGGCGAGCGAGGGCTCCTGGGCGTCGGCTATACGCCGGCGCGAGTCGTCGCGCAGGTCGACGCGGACTCGGCACAGGGCTCCACCGACGGCGACAGCGAGCTCGCGGCAGACGTGCGCGAGCTGCTCGAACGCATCACCGCCGGGATCGGCGTCCGTTGCCGGATCGACATCCTCGAGGACGACGAAACGGTCACGGCGTCGTGCTCCGGCTCGAATCTCGGGCTCCTGATCGGCAAGCACGGTCAGACGATCGACGCGATCCAGTACCTCGCGAATGCGATCGTCTGGCGCTCGCGCCCGAACGACCGCAAGGATGTCGTCGTCGATGCGGCCGGGTACCGGGAACGGCGCCGCGCAGCTCTCGAGTCGCTGGCGGTGCGTAGCGCCGAGGAGGCAGTCGCGACCCATTCGGCAGTCGAGCTCGAGCCGATGACGGCCGTCGAGCGGAAGACCGTGCATGTGTGCCTCAAGGAGTTCGACGGGGTCGAGACTGGTAGCGAGGGCACGGAGCCCAACCGCTACGTGGTCATTAGCCCGACCGGTTGACGGACCCGCGGCTCGAGCGCTGGCTCGACGCCGTTTTGGCGACGCCCGGGTTGACTGCCATCGAGGACCGCGACGAAGCATGGGCGATGCTCGTCGAGGATGGTCTCCGCGGGGTCGAGATCGTGCGCGCGTTCGACGGGCCGATCGTCGACGTAGGCTCGGGAAACGGCTCGCCGGGGCTCGCGCTCGCTGCGAGCCTGCCGGATCGTGAGGTGACGCTGCTCGACTCGAATCGGCGCAAGGCGGCCTTTCTCGAGCGTAGGGCACCGGACTTTCCGAACGTCCGTGTCGTCTGGGGCCGCGCCGAAGAGCACGACGGCCGGTATGGAGTCGCCGTGGCGAAGGCGCTGGCTCCGCCGGCGGTTTCGCTCGAGTGGCTGCTGCCGCTCGTCGACGAGGGCGGCGCAGCGGTGCTCTGGTTAGGCCCCTCCGCCGACCTCGACGCGCTCTCACGCGTATCGGAACAGATCGGCGGCGCGGCTGTCGAGACGCGGAACGGTCTCGCCGTCGCACGCAAAATTGCCCCTACTCCAGCGGGTTTTCCGAGACGCCCCGGGCTGGCCCGGAAACGTCCTCTCGCCTGATCACAATGGCTGTGTGCCCGGGCGGATCTACGCCGTCGCCAACCAGAAGGGCGGCGTCGGCAAGACGACGACTGCGGTGAATCTCGCCGCCTGCCTCGCGAAGGCGGGCGAACGCGTGCTGCTCGTCGACCTCGACCCGCAGGCGAATGCGACCTCGGGGCTCGGCGAGCAGGCGAACGGCACCTCCAGCTGCGACCTGCTCGACGGGGCTCCACCTGGTGAGTTGGCAAGGCCGACGCGGTTCGAGAACCTCGACCTCATCCCCTCCAAGCCGGACCTCGCCGGAACCGCCGCGGACCTGGCGCGCCGCGGCGACGGCGAGCGCTTCCTCGCCGAGACGCTCGCTCCCGCGGTGGACACGCACGCGTTCGTGTTCGTCGACTGTCCGCCCTCACTAGGCCCGCTGACCGTGAATGCGCTTGCGGCCGCGAGCCGCGTCCTCGTTCCGGTGCAGGCCGAGTACTACGCACTCGAAGGCCTCTCGCAGCTCGTCACCTCGCTGGGCGCGATCCGCGCGCGGCTCAATCCCACCCTTGCGCTCGCCGGGGTGATCCTGACCATGGTCGACGGGCGGACGAAGCTCTCGGCCGACGTGGCCGCGGAGCTCGAGCGGCACTTCGGCCCGCTGCTCTTCCGCGCGCGTGTGCCTCGCTCGGTCCGGATCGCGGAGGCGCCGAGCCACGGCGAGCCCGTGATCACCTACGACCCGCGCTCGGCCGGCGCGGAGGCCTACTGGAAGGTGGCGATGGAGCTTGTCGACCGTTCCTCTGAGGTGCCGCTGGCGGCGCCGGCGTCAGGAGCGCCGGCTTAGCCCGTGACTCCGTCTGAACTGACCGGTCGATTCAACCCGGCTTCAACCGAGAGCGCATCAAGGCGCGGTCTCGGGCGAGGGCTCGAGGTGCTGATCGGAGGCGCCGGGTCCTCGGAGCTGGCGCACGTCGCGGTCGATCAGATCCATCCCAATCCGAAGCAGCCGCGGAAGCGATTCGATCACGAGTCGACCGCCGCGCTCGCCGAGTCGATCAGGACGCAGGGGATCATCCAGCCCGTCGTCCTGCGCCCCCGCGCGGCAGGCGGCTACGAGCTCGTAGCCGGCGAGCGGCGCTGGCGTGCGGCCCGGGAAGCGAACCTCCAGACGCTGCCCGCGCTCGTGCGGGATGCGGCCGATCGCGACGCGCTTCTGCTCGGGCTGGTGGAGAACGTCGCGCGTGAGGAGCTGACGCCGATCGAGGAGGCCCGGGCCTTCGCGGTGCTGGTCGACGAGTTCGACCTGTCCCTGGGTGACATCGCGGAGCGCGTAGGCGCCTCGAAGCCGGCGGTCTCGAACCGGCTGCGACTGCTCGAGCTGTCCGACGACATCCTCGGCATGGTCGAGCGCGGCGAGCTGACCGAGGGCCACGCGCGGGCGGTGCTGGCGGTGCCGGACAACGAGGGGCGCCGCCGGCTGGCGCGGAAGATCGTGCGGCAGGGATTGTCGGTCCGGGCCGCGGAGCGCGAGGCGCGCTGGTCGGGCGCAGCGACGAAGCGGCGGCGCCGTCCTCCCGCCGATCCGCAGGTTGCCGAGCGCGTGAAGATCGCCGCCGAGCGGCTGACCGGGTTCCGCGCCCGGGTCACTGCGCGCGGGCTCGAGATCGCGGTCGAGAGCGAGGTTCAGCTCGAGGAGCTGGCCGAGGCGCTGGAGTCGGCGGCGGGCTGATGTTCGGCGAATGGCTCGACGATCTCGAGTCCCTGGAGGCGATCTCGCAGGATGCGGAGGCGCGGCAGATCTTCTCCCGGATGGCGGCGATGTCCCAGGAGGGCCGGCTGGGGACGTTCCTCGTCGAGCTGGCTGGGACGCCGGAGCTGGACGACTTCACGAAGGGGACGCTGAGCGAGATCGCGCGTGACGAGGCGTTCTTGTTGGCGGTGGACGACTACTTGCACCGCACGCAGGTCTTGCACTAGCGCTCAGAATCGCTTCCATGGAGTCACGAATCTCAGCGCTGAGCCGCTTGATGAGGTGTACGACTCGCGCCCGATGCCGCTGCTGAAGACTGAACACATCCGCCGCTGCGGCGCGCTTTGCCGCCGCAGCTCACAGACGCCTGGCTCCAAAGAACGAATCCGCGCGAAGTCGCCATGGCGCGCGCAGCGCGCCGGACTTCGCGCGGAGAGTGGGCGATCGTGGATTCGAACCACGGACCTCCGCCTTATCAGAGCGGCGCTCTAACCAACTGAGCTAATCGCCCGGGGCGTTCGATTGTAGCCACGGCGCCGCGCCCTGTCGTACGCTCTTCTCAACGCTGGTCTCACGCTTCAATCCGGCGCCTTCGAGCTCGCCTCATGGCTATCGCCCTGAGGCTTCGCATTTTCGGCAAAGCCGAAAATGGGCACCCGTTGAGGGGACGGACGGGCCGGAGCCCGGCGCTAAGATGAATCGAGGTCAGGCATGCAGGAAATGGTCATCTATGGGGTGAGCTTCGACTTGGGCAGCAAGCAGCCCATCGTCTTGCTGAAGACGGCCGACGGCAATCGGTTCCTTCCGATCTGGATCGGCCACCCCGAAGCCGCGGCCATCCTGATGAAGCTTCAGGGCGCCTCGACGCCGCGCCCGATGACCCACGACCTCGTCGCCGACATGCTCGAGCAGCTCGACGCGCAGGTGATCCGCATCACCGTCACCGAGCTCAAGGAGAGCACGTTCTACGCGTCGATCACGGTGCAGCAGAACGGCTCCGAGGTCGAGATCGACTCGCGCCCGTCCGACGCGATCGCGCTGGCCGTCCGAGCC
>VAXT01000004.1 GCA_005883245.1 Actinomycetota bacterium
GAATCGGAAGCCAAGCTGTGGAAACCTAAGTGGCCTTCTTCGGCCGCGCAACGCGACGCCGTTCAGCTCGGACGTCAGGGTCGAATTCGGAGCAGTTCGGTAGCTCACCGGCCGTTCGCGCCGAACAGCCGATTGAGCGTGTCCGAGGCGACGTAGCCGGCGATCTTCGGATTCTCCTGGAGACGCCGCAGCGAATAGCGGTACCAGTGCTCGCCGTACGGGACGTAGATGCGGAGGCGATGCCCGTCCCGCACGAGCCGGTTTGCGACCAGCTCGCGGACGCCGAGAAGCATCTGGAACTCGTACTCCTCGCGCGCCAGCCCTCGCTCCGCGACGAGCCGTTTGCCCTCTGCGAGCAGGAGCTCGTCGTGGGTCGCGATCGCGGTGTACGAGCCGGCCTCGAGCAGCTCGTGCAGGCAGCGGACGAAATTCTGCTGCACCTCCTCGAACTCCTGGTACGCGATCAGCGGCGGCTCGACGTAGATGCCCTTGACCAGGCGGACGTTCGGCCGCAACGGCGCGAGTGCGTGGATGTCACGGATCGAGCGCCGGAGAGCCGCCTGCAGCACGACGCCGACGTTGTCGAGCCCCTCATCGCGCAGCTCGCGGTACAGCTCGAGCGTCTCGGAGGTCGTGCTCGAGTCCTCCATGTCGATCCGGACGAAGTTGCCGCTCTCGGCGGCGTGCCGGACGACCTTGAACAGGTTCGCGCGGCAGAGCTCGTACGCGAGGTTGAGCCCGAGCGCCGTCAGCTTGATGCTGACGTTCGAGTCCAGGCGCTCCCGCTCGATCGCTTCGAACACGTCGTGGTACGCGCGGACGATGTCGAGCGTCTCGCGGCGGGTCCTCGTTTCCTCGCCGAGGACGTCGACCGTTGCCGTCTTGCCGTCAGCGTTCAGCTGCTTGACGACGCGGACCGCGTCGGCGAGCGTCGTCCCGGCGATGTAGCGGTTCGAGATTCGGCGGACGACCGACCGCGGAACGGCCGGTAGGACGCGGACGAGCGCGCGATCGAGCATTGCCATGGGGCGAGGATAATCCGAGGCGCCTTGAAATAGTCTTCGGCTGCGCGCAAGATCAGGAGCGGATCGAGGGGGATTTTCGTCCGCGTGAGCGCGGGCGAAATGTGAGCACCGCCGACAGGCGGTGCGAACGCTGATTGGAGGGCCTTGACGCAGCCTCCCGCTGAACGCAAGATCAGGAGCCGATCGAGGGGAGAGTCTCTGACAGCTGCAGTCACCTACTTCGTGTTCCGCACGGGCCTAGGCGCGGTTTCTCTGCTCGCCGGGGTCGAGAAGGCCCGTGCGCCGGGTGCTTTCTTCGAAGGCGTGCGGCAGTACGGGCTCGTGCCGTCTCGCTTCGCGCCGATCGTCGGCGGCGCGCTGATCGCGGCCGAGCTCGGCCTGGGACTGCTCCTCGTCACCGGCCTCGTCCCTGCGCTCGCAGCGCTCGGTGCGATTGTCCTTTTCGGCATCTTCGCCGCGGCGCTGGCCGTGAGCCTCGCGCGGTCGAACAGCGCGCCCTGCCACTGCTTCGGCGCGTCCGAGGTCGAGAAGATCTCGCCCGTAGCCCTCGTTCGCGCGCTCGTGCTCGCGGGAGTCGCGTCCGCGCTGCTCGTCTTCGCGCTCGGCGACACTGCGTCGATCGGGCGGGACGAGCTCCTGCCGTCGCTCCTGATGACGGTCGCCTTCGTCGCGATCACCCGTCTTTCGGGCCTCTTCCCGCTCGCGTGGTCGTTCCTGCGGCAGAAGGCGTCCATGCACCCCACTCCCACGCGGCGCGTCAGCTTCCGGCACCAGCCACTGGACGTTCCCTTCTACCCCAAGGAGCAGCAGTGAGTGGCGTCTGGCTCGCTTCGTACATCGTTCTGTGGCTCGTCGTCGTCGTCCTCGCGTTCCTGCTTGCGGGATCGCTTCGGCAGCTCGGCCTGATGCAGCTCCGCCTCGGTGACGATCCCGGCGCGCTGATCACGGACAGCGGCCTCGAGCGCGGCGCCCAGGCGCCCGAGTTCGTCGCGGCCCACTCCGAGACCGAAGAGCCCGTCTCGCTGTACGAGCTGCCCCCGGTGCCGAGGCTGCTCGTCTTCGCCTCCCCCGGATGCCTCTCGTGCCGTGAGCTGATCCCGGGCCTGAACGAGGTGCGCACAACGCGAAACGGGGAGTTCGACTTCCTCGTCATCTGCCGCGGCGACATCGAGTCGTGCCGCTCATTCGGGCGCATGAACCGCCTCGAGGCGCCGATGGTGATCGACACCGACGGCCAGATCGAGAAGGACTACATGGTCACGCTGACGCCCTTCGCGTACCTGCTCGACCACGAGGGGCGCGTCGTGATCCGCGGCGTGGCCAACGACTGGCGCCAGCTGGAGTCGCTGCTCGACCAGGAGGGAACTCTCCAGGCCGGCCGCGGCTGGGTGGACGCGGAGGGCAACGGCGACGGGTCGGTCGTCGCCGGGGGGGAGCACACGCATGGTTAGGACGGCCCGGGTCGGCGGCCTCGTCGCGCTCACGGGCGCGTTCGGGCTCGTCGCGGCGATGCTCGCCGGGGACGCGAATCCGTCCGTCGGCGTGCCCTCGGTCTTCGTGCTCGTCAGCCTGAGCCTCGTCGTCGGGCTGTCGACGGCCGCCAGCCCCTGAGGACTGTCCATGGTCGGACAGATCGGCCCCCTCGTGCAGGTGGGCAGGAAAAAGACAGCGCTTGCCCTCCACGTCCTCGGCGGTGTCCTCGGCGGCCTCACGATCGGTGTCCTGCTCGGGTTCGCGGGCGTCGTGCTCCGCAGTACGATCGGCGACGCGCTGGACACGGTGTTCGTGATCGTCGTGCCCGCGGCACTCGTCTATGCGGCGTCCGTCGATCTCGGCCTGCTGCACGTGCGGCCGATCACCTGGGTCCGGCAGACGCCCGGAGACTGGCCCTGCTCGATGGGGCGCTACCCGGGGATCTTCGCCTGGGGATTCGACCTCGGCCTCGGAGTGACGACGCGGATCCCGTACCAGTCGCTGCTGGTCGTTCCGCTCTCGGCTTTTCTCGTGGGCGACATTGCGAGCGCGGTCGCGATCACGACCGCCTACGGAGCGGCGCGAGCGCTGGCGGTCGTGGCAGCCGTCACCTCCGCGAACGACGACTTTCCCGCGGCCTGCGACGCCATCCAGGACCGCGTGCTGACGCTGAAGAAGCTGGTTGGTGTGACGGCCCTTGTAATTGCTGCCTTGATCGTGATTTCCTAGCGCAACGGGAGGTGAGGGCATGAAGGACGGAGCGATCTACCTGCTGAGCCGGCAGGTGAAGGGCGTCCACGGAGAGTCGTACATGCAGAACGTGACCGTCTTCGCGAACAGCTCGACACAGGCGAAATCCCTCGTCGACGACCAGTTTGCGGCGCTGCGCAAGTCGAGCAGCGTGGGTGACCTCGCGTACCAGAAGCTGCCCGAGTTTTCCGTGGAGAAGGTCACGCTCGACGCCTACAAGATGATCACGGCCGGCATCACGGCGTACTGATGGACCTCGCGAACATCGCTGCTCGCTCGCTGGCCAGGCGCTCCTCGCGCCGGCAGTTCTTCAAGTTCCTCGGCGCGGGCACGCTCGGCACCGGGCTGTTTCTCACGCGCACCGGCGTCTCGCTCGGCGCCGTGACGAGCTGCGTCGGCTGCGGTGGCGGGCCGTGCAACCCGTGCTTCTCGCCGGCACAGCTCTGTGACAACCTCCCCGGATACAGTTGCAAGACGTGCCAGCAGGGCGGGGGATGTCCGAAGGGTTGCATCACCTCCGGTGAGTGGTTCTGCTGCCTGACGAGCGGCCGTGTCGGGTGCCGGTTCCGCTGCTCCGAGTGCAACTGCGGGCCGAGCGGGAACTGCAACGACCCCGCGTGCCACTGCTTCACGAACACTGCGATCCCGTGCACGCCGCGCCTGCATTCGGGCGACCAGCCGTGCGTGTGCCCGCCGGCAGATGCGCCGCTTCCGAGCCTGAGCTAGGTCTCGCGCATGAACCCCTGGCGCGCTGCGCTCACGAGCGCAACCGCCTCGGGGAAGAGAACGCGCATCGCGTCTCGCAGGGCGAGTGACTGCTCATCCGGGCCGCCCTCGACCTTCATCCGCTTGAGGGCCGCGCCGGTCAGCTCGACCGCGGTGTTCAGGGTCAGCGTTGCGAACTGCTCGCGCTGGGCCTCGGCGACCGACTCGGCCTGGCGGGCCGCGAACTCCTGCAGGTTCCGCATCAGCTCGTCGGGATCGCCGCCGAGGGGGAATCCGAAACTGCCTTCCATGCCGCCCACGATAGCGAGGCGGTTCAGTCGAGCGTCGAGCGGTAGTGCGTCTCGACGTCGCGGACGAGCTCGTCCACGGCGGCCGACCCCTGCTTCATCGCTTCCGCGAACGGCGACCCGGCGCTCGGCCCGAGAGCGAGCTCGAGTCGCCTCGCGGCGGCTCCGACGCGGTCGAGGTACGCGGGCTCGGCCAGGCGCGGCGGCGAGCCGATCGTGCGCTCGAGCTCGAGCGCGGCCTCCTCGGCCTCCTCGATCCCTTCGGGACGCTCCGTCAGCCGGAGCGCGACGAGCTGCTCGCGGAGATCCTGCAAGTCGCCACCGCCGGCCCTCTCCTCGGCCAGCTCGCACAGCGCGATGATCGATGCGGTCCGGCGTACGACGTCTCGGCTCGTCACCTCAGCGCTCTCGTCGTCGAGCACGAGCCATGTGCGCTCCTGGTCGCGGACGAAGGCGCAGAGGTACGTCCGTTCGTCGGGCTCGGCCTGCGCGGGGACGACGCCCTCGACCTGCTCACCGTCCTCGACGAGCCCAGCTGCCGAAGCGGCGATGCGCTCGACGTCTTCCCAGAGGCCCACGTCGCCAGCTTAGACTCGGCTCATGGCCTCTCTTTCGGAGCAAAACCGTGTCGCCCGCGACCTCTTCGCGCCGCTCGGCCCGAGCTACGACCGCTGGAGCCGGCTGCTCTCGCTCGGACAGGATCCGCGCTGGCGGCAGTTCCTCGTCTCGCGGGTGGATTGCGGGCCGGAGGGCTCCGTCCTCGACGTGGCCACCGGAACGGCCGCGGTCGCGATCGAGCTCGTCCGGCAGCACGGCTGCCGCGTCGTCGGCCTCGACCAGAGCCCGGAGATGCTGTCTGGCGCGCGGGGGCGGATCGAGGCGGCCGGGCTCTCCGACCGGATCACGCTCGTGGAAGGCGGCGCCGAGCAGCTCCCGTTTCCGGACGGCGCCTTCGACGCGCTCACGTTCACGTACCTGATTCGCTACGTCGAAGAGCCGGCCGCGACGCTCGCCGAGCTGGCGCGGGTCGTGCGGCCAGGCGGGATCATGGCGGGGCTCGAATTCGGGCTCCCACGTGGAGTCTGGCGGCCGCTCTGGGAGCTGTACGTCCGTGTCGGCCTGCCCGTCTCCGGGGCGGTCATCTCGCACGGCTGGCGCGAGGTCGGCTCCTTTCTCGGCCCGAGCATCCGCGAGCTCCACGACCGCCTCCCGATCGCGAAGCAGGTCGCGCTCTGGCGGCAGGCCGGGCTCGACGACGTGCGCGTGCGCCGGCTCAGCCTCGGCGGCGGTTACGTCGTCTGGGGGCGACGGGCTTGAGCGAGAGCCGCCCGGCCTTCTACGCACTGGAGCCGGGCGGCTGGCGGGACTACCTGACGCTGCTCCACGCGCCGTACACGCTCTGGCACCTCTCGTACGTCGCGATTGGCGCCGCCCTGGCGCCGCATTTCGAGTCCAACCGGCTTTTGGTCGCGCTCGCGGCCTTCTTCCTCGCCGTCGGCATCGGAGCGCATGCCCTCGACGAGTTGAAAGGCCACCCGCTGCAGACCCGGATCTCCGACTGTTCCCTGATCTGGTTGAGCGTGATCGCGATCGGAGGCGCCGTCGCGCTCGGGGTCTACGGCTCGATCGCCTACACGCCCTGGCTGGCGCCGCTCGTCGCCGTCGGGGCGTTCATCGTCGTCGCGTACAACCTCGAGCTGTTCGGCGGCGCGTTCCACTCCGACCTCTGGTTCGCGGTCGACTGGGGAGCGTTTCCGTTGCTCGTCGGATATCTCGCGATGGCAGAGCGAATCTCCCTCGGCGCAGTGGTCGCTGCTGCGTTCGCGGGGTTCCTGAGCCTCGCGCAGCGGCACCTGTCGACTCAGGTGCGAGCCGTCCGCAGGCGCGTCGTCTCGGTGAGCGGGACGCTGGAGCTCGCCGACGGGAGCCGCGAGCCGGTGACGCAGGTGACGCTCATCAAGGCGCCAGAGGCCGCTCTGCGGGCGATGACGCTGGCGGTGATCTCGCTCGCCGTCGGCCTGGTCCTCCTTCGCCTTACCTGAACAGGCGTTTTACGATGGTCGCATGACTGTCGAGTCCGCGTTCGAGATCGTCTTCGCCGCAGGCGTCGTCGTCGCCGCTGCGTCGCTGGCCGGTGCGGCCTTCGAGCTTGCGGGCCGCCGCGTGCTGATCGCGGCCGGAGTCGCGATCGGAGTCGGGGCGGTCGGCGCATGGGTCGCCTTCGCGCTCGCCCCTTCGACCGAGCTTGCGATCGTCGCGACCGGGTTGATGGCGTGCGTGCTGGCCGTCGTCGGCGCGCTGGGGCTTCGCCGCGGCATGGCGCGCAGTCGGGCGCTCGACCGGGAGTTCGAGCGGGCGCAAGCCCAGCTGGCGGCGGCCGTCGAGAGCGAGACGCAACGCCGAACGGGCGAACTCGAACGGGCTCTGGCCCGTGCGCGAGCCGATTCGCTGTCCGCGTACGCCGAGGAGGAGCGCCGCCTCGCAGAGACGAGGCGCATGGCCCTGGAAGAGAGCGAGGAGCGGCTGCGCCACGGCCTCGCGCAGGCGTTCGCCAGGGCGCAGGGCCAGGTGGAGCAGCGGCTCGCGTCGTGGCATCAGGATCTCGAGCGTGCGCAGCGGGGGCTCGGAGAGCGGCTGGAGCAGGTCGCCCAGCACGAGCGCTCCCTGATCGAGGCGCTCGAGGCGCGCCTGGAGCACGATGCCGAACGGCTGCAGGCCGCGGACGAGGAACAGCGGGCCGGAGTCGTCCGGCTCCGCGAAGACCTCGCGCGGGCGGTTGCCGAGTCGGCCGCGATCGCAGAGTCCGAGCTCGAGGCTCACGCCACGGAGCGTCGCCGCGCGCTGCACCAGGTGTCGGACCGGATGACCGCCAGGGAGCGCGACCTCGTCCGGAGGGTCGAGCGCGAGGAGACCGAGGCGTCGAGGCGGATACAGAGCTCGTTCAGCGAGGTCGAGCGGCGGCAGGTCGAGCAGCTGCAGCGGGTGCTCGACCGGGCGGCCGGGAACTTCATCGACGCGGCGACCCAACAGTTCGACGGCACGATCAGGGCGGCGCGCGAGGACGCGGCGCGGCGGCTGCAGCGGGAGCTCGAGCGGGCCGTGCAGCGGTTCGCGCGCGAGGGGGAGTCATTGCTCGCAGACCGGATGACGAAGCTCGGTGAGTCGGGCGGATTGCGTCTGGAGAAGAAGCTGGGTCAGGTCGAGGCGGGACTGGAGCGTGAGCGGGACGAGTTCGTGGCGACGCTGTCACGGCGGCTCGGCGAGCTCGAAGCGGACTTCCGTGGGCGGCTCACGGCGCTCGCGGAGGAGGAGCGCGCCCTCGAGCAGCGGCTCGCCGAGCTCACGCGGAGGATCGACCAGACGGTCTCGCGGGCCGAGCAGCGTCTGGGCGAGCTGCAGGGGTCGCTGCGTTAGGTCTTCGCGTCAGGCGGGCAGGGTTTCTTGTGCGGAGGACGAATCTCCCGCAGGAAACCCAGATGACGCAGATCGCCGAACACGAACCGAGCGAGCAGGCCAAGGTCGAAGGGTGGCGGCTGCACGTGCTGATGGAGGCCGGCTATCCGCTCCTGATCGCCGAGCGGCTCGCACACAGCGAAGCGGATCTCCACACGGCGGTCGAGCTCGTTCGGCGAGGCTGCGAGCCGAAGACCGCGGCCGAGATCCTCCTCTAACCGAGCCCCACGCCCCCACCCTGGGTGGGGATGAGGAGTTCCACCCGCCACCCGCGTCGAGCCTATCGCCGAAACCCGAGCGGGACTGTGGCGGAAGCGCGACGACTTTGCGCCGGCGCCTGCTGCCGCGCCCCGCCGGAGCCGATCGCGCGCCACCCAGGGCGTAGCATCCAACCGTGAAGGTCGAGGCGATCGAGTACGGCGACCGGCGCGTCTACGGCGTCGCCTCGTTCAACCGCGGCATCGCCGACTGGCTCACGCGCCTCCCCACGGTCTGGGTCGAGGGCGAGGTCACCGAGCTTCGCCGCCAGGCGCGCTGGCAGAGCGTCTTCCTCACGCTCAAGGATCCCGACGAAGGCTCCTGCCTCGCCGTCACGATGCCCCGCGGGCAGTTCGACGCGCTCCGCCTCGACCTCGCGAACGGCGAGCGCGTCCACGTCTACGGCCGGCCCGAGCTGTTCGAGGCCCGCGGCGATTTCCGCCTGCGCGCTCTATCGATCGAGCGCTTCGGCCTCGGCGACCACCTTGCCGCGCTCGAACGGCTGAAACAGAAGCTCGCAGCCGAAGGGCTCTTCGACACGAGCCGAAAGCGACAGCTCCCGCGACTCCCGCGCCGCGTCGGGCTCGTCACCGGAAACGACGCGGCCGCGAAGAAGGACGTGATCGCCGCGATCACGGCACGCTTCCCGCCCGCCCGACTGCTGGTGGCCGAGACGTATGTCCAGGGCCCGCGCGCGGCGGCGGCGATCGCAGACGTGCTGCAGACGATCTCGGAAGCGGACGAGATCGACGTCATCGTCCTGGCCCGAGGAGGCGGCAGCTTCGAAGACCTCCTCCCCTTCAGCGACGAGCGGCTCCTGCGCGCGATCGCCGCCTGCCCGGTGCCGGTCGTCTCCGCGGTCGGACACGAGCAGGACACACCGCTCTCCGACCTGGTCGCAGACGCCCGGGCGTCGACGCCAACGGCCGCGGCGCGCCTCGTCGTCCCGGACCTGGCCGACCTCGAGGCCCGCCTCGAGCGATCCCGGTCCGCCCTCGCAGCCGGAGCGCGCAGAGCACTCGAGCGCGAGCGCCGAAGGCTCGACCTCTCCCGCGACCACCTCCGCCGCGCACCGCTTCTCCTGCTCGAACGGCGACGCGCAGGGCTCGAGAACTCCGCCGGCCGCCTCCGGGCGCTGTCTCCTCGCGCCACGCTCGACCGCGGTTACGCGATCGTCCGCAGCGGCGACGGGATCGTCCGCTCGGGCACCGAGCTGGCCCGGGGAACGCACGTCGACGTCGAGCTCGGGGCGGGCGGCTTCGGCGCCACCGTGGAGGACACGCGCTGAGCGAGCACACGTTCGAGGAAGCGCAGCGCGAGCTGGAGACGATCGTCCAGCGGCTCGAGAGCGGCGAGGCGAGCCTCGACGAGGCAATCACGCTCTGGGAGCGCGGCGAGCAGCTCTATGACATCTGCTCGACGAAGCTCGAAGCGGCCCAGGGTCGCATCGAGGAGCTGGCGCGCCGAGTCGAATCGGCCAAGCCCTAGAGCCTTGGGATAGAGCGGGTGGACCGTCCATTTCAGACGGGCCCTGGCGTTGACGGCAAGTCACTGAATAGAATCCCCGGCATGGCGGCCCCTGAGGAGCTCATCAGGCAAGTCCCGCTCTTCGCGGACTTGGACAAGAGAGACGTGCAGGGCCTCGCGAGCACGATGAAGGAACGCGACTTCGACGCGGGAGCCACGATCGCGAGCGAAGGCTCGACCGGGATCGGCTTCTTCATCATCGACGAGGGCGAGGCGACCGTGAGCGTGCAGGGCGCGGAGGTCAACACCCTCTCGCACGGCGACTATTTCGGCGAGGTCGCGCTGATCGACGATGGGGCACGCACCGCGACGATCACCGCGAAGACCCCGCTCAAGGCGTACGGAATCACGTCCTGGGAGTTCCGGCCGCTCATCGAGAGCAACGCTGGGCTTGCCTGGAAGATGCTGCAGACGATGGCGAAGCGGCTACGCGACGCCGAGCAGCGCTCGGGCTAGCCGACCGCCGAGCTCCACGAGATCATCCGCGGCTCGCTCGGGGTCGCCGCTCAGCACGTGGGGATGCGTGCCCGGCGGAGGCTCGTCGATCCGCCCGCCGAAGAGCTCGCAGCGGACTCCGAGCTCGGCGCAGACGCGCACGACCTCGCCGACGGCTTTGCCCTCGGTCGACGAACGGTCGAGCGTTCCCTCGCCCGTGATCACGAGGTCCGCGGCACGCGCCTGAGCCGCAAAGTCGATCCGTTCGAGAACGACCTCCGCGCCCGGGAGCAGACTCCCGCCGAGCGAGGCGAGCGCCGCGCCGAGCCCGCCAGCCGCGCCGGCGCCCGGGAGCTCGGCGTAGGGAAGAAGCTCGTCCATAGCCGCGAGTCGCCGCTCCAGCTCGTCGATCTGCTCCGGCGAGGCGCCCTTTTGCGGCCCGAACGCCCGTGCGGCTCCGCGCTCGCCGAGCAGCGGGCTCCTCACGTCGCAGAGCACCTCGAGCTCGCGCCCGCCGAGCTCGCCACCCACGACCTCGAGTAGCCCCGCGCCCCCGTCGACCGTACCCGTGTCGCCGAGCCCGACGATGATCGACCCCGAGGCCCCCGCCGCGATCGCGAGCAGGAGCTCGCCGAGACCACGGCTCGAGGCAGCGAGCGGATCGAGCTCGTCCTGCCCGAGCAACCGGAGCCCGACTGCCTCCGCCCCCTCGACCACGGCCGACCCGTCGTCGAGAACCAGATACCGCGCCTCGACCGGGCGACCGAGAGGATCCGAAGCGGCGGCCGCCCGCCACTCGCCGCCGAGCGCAGCCGCGAAGACCTCCGCCGTGCCCTCACCCCCGTCGGCGACGGGCAGCTCCTCGGCCTCGAGGCCGGCGCCGCGCATGCCGGCCGCGAGCGCCAGCGCGGCCTCGAGCGCGGACAGGACTCCCTTGCAGCTAGCGGGCGATGCGAGCGCGTTCACGCGGCTCTTGCTCGTGCTCCTGCCCCTCTTGCCCCTCTTCCGGCCCGCTCACCTCGGCCTGCTCGGCGCCGGGCATGCGCTTGAGCATCGCGTACGAGAGGCCCTCGCGTGCGAGGAAGAGGAAGCCGATCCCGACGCCGACGGACATCTCGATCGCCTGCAGCCCGATCCCGAACGCGAAGCCCTTCGCGTAGGGGACGCCGTACGAGACGAGGGGCAGCGCGACCGCGGCCTGGACGAGACCGACGTTCCCGGGCCAGAGCGGGAAAAGCATCGCAACGTTCATCAGTAGCAAGACGAGCCCCGCGGCCGGGAGCGGCTCGTGGATGTCGAAGGCCCGCATCGTCGCCCAGACGGCGAACAGCTGACAGAGCCAGCCGAGGCACTGGAGGAGGGCCGCCAACACGGCAGGCAGCGGCGCATGCAGAACGCCGAGCCCGTAGCGCGCCATCGTCACCAGCCGCTTGACGCCGCCTTCGGCCCCCTCCAGCACCCCGCGATGGCGGTGCCGCGCACTGGCAAGGGCGAATGCGAACAGGGCGAATGCCACGATCACGAACACGATCACGCTCGCCACCGCCCAGTGCGGGATCTTCGCCGTCGCGACTACGTACGCGATCAGGAGCATCACCGGGAAGAGGTCGAACACCCGATGCGCGAACACCGTCCCGAGCAGGGTCGCCCACGTGTCGGCGCGCCGCTCCTCCTCGATTCTCCGGCTCAGGACGGCGACCCGCGCGAGCTCGCCGATCCGGCCTGGCAGGACCGCGTTCGCGAACAGGCCGACCCCGAACGCGGAGAAGACGGCGCGAAACGGCGGTGGCGGAGGCGCGATCGCCTGCTCGATGACCTGGTTCCAGGCGGCCGCCCTCGCGATCACGGACAGGAGGTTGAGCGCGATCGCGGCCACGACCCACTCCCAGGCGACGAGGCGGAACGCGTCGACGACGAGACCCCAATTCGGCCCGTGCCAGACGAAGAACGCGAGCATC
>VAXT01000236.1 GCA_005883245.1 Actinomycetota bacterium
GCTCCTGCATTGTTGAGGTATGTGCCCGGCGTACCGGAGACGGTGACGTTGAAGTGCAGGGTCAAGGTCCCCGGCGAACCCGACGCCGGGGGCACGACGAACGGGCCCGGGCCCCAACTCAGGCTCTGGCCCACAATCGACGGGTCGGCTGTCGTCGCGCCACTGCTCGAGCCGGGGACGTACGTGAAGCCCGTAGGAAGCTCGTCGCTGATCGTCGTGAGGGTCGCGGGCTGCTGGCTGGGGTTCGAGATCGTGATCGTGTAGCCGTTCTGACCTCCTGCCTGGGTCATCGGGCTGTCAGCCGTCTTCGAAGCCGAGAGAACGGTCGCGCCGGTCTGGCATGTGCCCCCCGCGGCCGTCCCGAGACGGACCTTGTCGAGGAAGATCGCGGAGTCGTAGATCTGGTCACCCTGGTCGAAGATCGAGAGGTAGAGGCTGTGGGCGCCGGACGTGATCGGAGTTGACGCGCTGAGGAGCGGCGTTGCGCCGTCGTACGTCGTGCCGGCTGCTTCGCCCGCGCTCATGCTGGCGGCGCCGGCGGCGTTGATCGAAATCTCGTTGTGGGCCGGATCGAACGCGAAGTTGTGGGGCGCAGTGATCTCGGAGCCCGAGGTCGTCCAGTCCGAGGTGTCGAGCTCGGCGATGAACGCGTCGTTGAAGCTCGTGTGCACGAACTCGGGGTACTCGTCCGAGAGGAAGCGGAAGTCGATCGAGAGGCAGTTCGGCCCCAAAGGCACGTTGAGGTCGACCTTGAGAATCGTGACGTCGTAGTCGGTATTCCCGCGAACGTTCGGCCCCCCGTCGTTCGCACCGCTGCTTCCGGAAGAGTTCGGGGTATCCGCGAGCGTGGCGTCGCCGCTCGTGAGGATCGCGTACGTCGACGCATCGGTCGGGAAGCCGCCGAGGCTCGTTGTCTGCACATCGTGCGGCAGACCCTCTGGAGGTTGCGCGACGAAGCTCGCCCCCGCGACGATTCCCGGCGTCTGCGTGATCGCGTTGGCGAGGTCGAGTGCAGTCGGCTTGTTCGTGAACTCGGTCTCGGAGTCGTTCGCCGGATTCGCGTCTCCCACGTCACCGGTCACGGCCGCCGTGCTCGAGATCACCCCGGGACTGCTCTTCGTGACGGTGATCGTGATCGTGACGCTGTTGCCGCTGTTGATCGTCCCCAGGTCGCAGGTAACGGTGCCGCTGTCTTCGCTGCAGGTACCTGGAGTGGCGGAGACAAATGTCGTCCTGCGGTGGAGGGTTTGCGTCATCGACACCAAGGGCGCGTTGCCGGGTCCGGCGTTCGTAACGACAGTCGTGTAGGTAAGCGTCGACCCGGTCGTGATCGGGTCGGGCGAGTCGGTCACGGTCACGCCGAGATCGGCGGGATCCCGAACGAGCGTCTCGATCGTGCTCTCGTTGTTCGTCGTGTCGGGATCGGTTTGGTTTCCGGCGACGGTCGCGGTGTTCGAGACCATTCCGGGCGTCGATGGGGTCGCCACGGTGATCGTCTTCTGTGTCGTGTCGTCCCGCGCGACCCCACCCAACGCGCACGTGACGACGCCCGAGGAGTGAGAGCAGCCCGTGCTTGCGCTGACGAACGTGACTTCGGGCGGCAACGTGTCGGTCGCGACGACGCCCGTCGCGTCGTCCGGCCCGAGGTTCGAGATGCTGAGCGTGTACGTGAGTTGCGAGCTCGTCGGCGCCGGATCGGGATCGGCCGTCTTGTAGATGCTCAGGTCGGCGCCGGGGGCCACAACCGTTGTGTCCTCCGATGCCGTGTTGTCCGACGGGTTCGGATCGCTTTCCGACGCCGATACGCTCGCGGTGTTCGTGATCTGCCCGGTCACGCTGGGCGCCGTCACCCCGATCTGGACGGTCGCCTCCCCGAATTCAGCCATCGACCCGAGGTTGCACGTGATCGTCGCTGCGGGTGGGAGGCACGTCCCCTGGGAAGACGTCCAGCGTGTACGTGAACGAGCTTCCGGTGGACACCGGGTCGCGCGAATCAGCCTTGAAGAGTGCGAGATCCGCGGTCGCCAGGGCGACTCCGGGGAGAACGAAGCTGGACCCAAACTGCACCGACTGCGCCCAGTGCTCCACACTGCGACTCGCATGGGGCCCTGACGACCCCTGGGCAGTCGGCGCTCCAGCCACCCCGAACAGCAAGGTCAGTGAGACCGCAATGACAACGCCGTATCGCATACGAAAGACCGCTCCCGCCGTAGTGCTCGTTGCCCTTATGACAGTTGTATCGCCCCGGTTGTACAATTTTTTCACGCGGAGTACAAGAGGCCCTCAACGAACGGTTAGTCGCCCGGGCTCGACACGGCGTTTCTGTTCCCTGCGTCCCGATGGCGGCCTCATCAACCTCGACAACTTCCGCCGCCGCGAGTGGGGAGCGGGCCGTCGCGGCCTCCGGCGTCGAGAAGCCTCGGTGCGGATGATCGAGCCCACTGCGGGGCGCTCGCATACGGCGTTCACGCCGGGATCGCCTGTAAAGAAGCCCGCTGGCTCCTGGCGGTCGTGGGGCGCGCGGCGGAGACGAACCTCCTTCTTGCCGAGGACTACCTCGCCCGCAATCCCGTAGGCGATCAAGGAGCGCCCGGCCCTGGCGCGCCGCCTGCAGCGGCGGCGCGCTTGAGGACTGCGCTTCAATCCCGAAAAGGTCTAAAGCGTCCCCAGACGGCTAGGCCAGAGCGGGGCCAATCACGATTTCCTATCGACTCCAGGATGCGGCGGCGCGGTGGACTCGCGCACGACGAGCTCGGTCGGAAGGATCGCCCGCTTGTTCTGGGCCGGCGGCGCACCTTCATCCTCGATCTCGTCCATCAGCCACCGAGCCGCCAGCCGTCCCTTTTCCTCCTGGGGCTGCGCCACGGTCGTCAGCGGCGGGGTCGCACGTGGCGCAGCAGGGCTATCGTCGAACCCGACCACCGAGAGCTCGCCCGGGACGGAAACGCCCGCCTCGACCGCTCCATCGAGCGCGCCG
>VAXT01000237.1 GCA_005883245.1 Actinomycetota bacterium
GTCGTGGTCATCTGCAGCGGGAACCGCTTCCGCAGCCCGATCGCGGAAGCCGTTCTGCGCCGCGCGGCCGAGGGCCTGCCGGTCCGGGTTCGCTCGTTCGGGACGATGGACCTTCCGCCGGGGAACGCGCTCTCGGAGGCGCTCGAGCTCGCGTCGGGCTACGGCCTCGACCTGATGGCCCACCGCTCGTGCCCGCTTGCAGGTGAGGATCTGAGCGGCGCCGACCTCGTGATCGGGTTCGAGCGGATCCACGTCTCGAGGGCCGTCGTCGGCGCGGGCGCGCAGCACGAGCGAACGTTCCTGCTCACAGAAGTCGTCCCTCTCCTGGACGAAACGGCCCTGCCGGAAGAAGGCAGCGTCGTCGAGCGTGCGCGAGCCGCGGTGCAGCAAGCCGACGAGACACGGAAGGCCGCGCGCGGGATTCCGCAGGAGATCACCGATCCGATCGGCGGACCGGCCGCCGGCTACCGGAAGACCGCAGACGAGGTGTACCGGCTCACGACCCGCCTGGCCGAGCGCCCCTTCGGCTAGCCCGCCGAAGCGAGCTGGACGCTCTCGATCACGTCCGCGAGGATGCGGTCGAGCCCGAGCGTCGGCTCCCAGCCGATCGCCTGCTTGATCTTCCCGATCGCGGGCGCGCGATGGAACATCTCCTCGGTGACGCCGCCCTCGTAGACCTCCTCGTAGGTCACGAACGCGAGCTCGGAGCTCGAGCCGGTCGCCTCAAGGACACGCTTCGACAGCTCGCGAATCGTGATCCGGTCGGTCGACCCGACGTTGTAGATCTCGCCGTCGGCGAGCTCGAGCAGGCCGCGTAGAGCGCGCACGACGTCCGCGACGTGGCAGAAGCACCGTGTCTGGCTTCCGTCCCCGTGGATCTCCAGCGGCTCGCCGGCGAGCGCCCGCTGCACGAATCGCGGGATGACGTTCCCGTACCGGCTGTTCTGCCGGGGCCCGACCGTGTTGAAGAGGCGCGCGATCACGCAGTTCAGTCCTCGCTCGTGGCGCAGCGCGAGCGCCAGGAACTCGTCGAGCGCCTTCGTGTCGGCGTAGGCCCAGCGCTTCGCGGTCGTCGGCCCATAGATCCGCTGCGCGTCCTCCTCGAGCAGGACGTCCGCAGGATGGTTGCCGTACACCTCGGAGCTGGACGCGATCAGCACTGGTTTCTCGAAGCGCGCGCAGTACTCGAGCACGTTCTCGGCGCCCTGAACGTTCGTCAGCAGCGTCCGGCCGGGCTGCTCGACGATCAGGCGGACGCCGACGGCCGCGGCCAGGTGGTACACGACGTCGCACCGGTGCACGAGCTCGCTGACGACCGGTTGCGAGAGCACCGAGTCGACCACGAGGTGGAAGCCTTCCCGGTCGCGGAGCCGAGAGATGTTCCCCTCCTCTCCCGTCGAGAGGTCGTCGAGGGCGAAGACCTCGTGCCCTTCGTCGAGGAGGAGCTCAGAGAGATGCGAGCCGATGAAGCCGGCCCCGCCGGTGACCAAAGCCCGCATGGGCGTCAAGACTAAACGGCGCCCTCAGACCAGATCACGGATGCCCGTAAAGCCTTTGTGAAACCGTGCCGATTGACTCAACTGGATCTCCGGTAGCGCCCGGGTCGTGAGCTAACATGACCCTCGTTCCGTCGTTCTACGAGTAGGGAGCGGTCAACCGCTTGTTCGAAAGATTCACAGAGAGAGCGCGACAGGTGGTCGTCCTCGCACAGGACGAGGCCAGGGCGCTCAAGCACAACTACATCGGCACAGAGCACATCCTGCTTGGGCTCCTTCGCGAGGAGGAGGGGCTCGCCGCGAGGGTGCTGGAATCTCTAGACATCACGGTCGAAGAGGTGCGTGCACAGATCGCCCGCATCGTCGGCCAGGGCGACGAGGTGACGACGGGGCAGATCCCGTTCACCCCGCGCGCCAAGAAGGTGCTCGAGCTCGCGCTGCGCGAGGCGCTCAGCCTGGGTCACAACTACATCGGCACCGAGCACATCCTACTCGGGCTCGTCCGCGAGAACGAGGGCGTGGCGGCTCGCATCCTGCTCGACTTCGACGCCGACTCCGAGAAGATCCGCAACGAGGTCATCCGCATGCTGTCCGGGGCAAGTCCGACCCGGTCGTCGGCCGCCAGACGGAGATCGAGCGCGTGATGCAGATCCTCTCGCGCCGCCAGAAGAACAACCCCGTGCTGATCGGCGAGCCGGGCGTCGGCAAGACCGCCGTCGTCGAGGGCCTCGCTCAACGGATCGCCTCGGGCCAGGTGCCCGAGCTCCTGAAGGGCAAGCAGATCTACACGCTCGACCTGGCCGCCCTCGTCGCCGGCTCGAAGTACC
>VAXT01000005.1 GCA_005883245.1 Actinomycetota bacterium
CTGTTCGCCGCTGCCTGGCTGATCTCGCGGAGCGCGGCTTACGTTGCCCGCAAGGTGCTCTCCTGGCACGACCGGCACACGGAGGCCGCCGCCGCGACCGTCGACGTCCGGATCGCGAACGTGAAGCGGCGGGAGACCACCGTCGCGGTGATCCGCGCGGCGATCGCCTACGCCGCCTTCGCGGTCGCGATCATCTTGTCGGCCGCGGAGCTGACCGGAGGCCTGAACAAGCTCACGACGCTCGTCGGCGCGTCGTTCCTGATCATCCTCGCGGGCTTTGCTGTCCAGCGCGTGCTGATGGACGTGATCGCCGGGACGATGATGTTCGTGGAGCGCTGGTACGCGGTCGGCGACTCGATCGCGATCCCGACGCTCGAGCTGCAGGGTGTTGTTGAGGATGTCTCCCTGCGCCGGACGAAGCTGCGCACACTCGACGGCGAGACGATTCAGGTCTCGAACTCGCAGATCCCCGCCGTCCGCGTGCTGCCCGAAGGCCTGAAGGAGCTGGCGATCGAGCTCTTCGTCACTGACCGCGAGAGCGGCGAGAATCTCGTCCGGGCGGCGCAGCGGATTCTGCCCGAGGGACCGACGACCTTCGCGAGGCGACCGTGGATCGAAGAGGTCAACGACCTCGACGAGCGCCTCGTCCGGATCAGGCTGCGCGCTTCCGTCGTGGCTGGCCGCGAGTGGCTCGTCGACGGCTTCCTCTCCGACCTGCTCAAGGAGCGCGCGGACGAGGGCCTGATCGTCCACGGCCCGGTCATGCTGACGGTCGACGAGCAGGCCGCCCGGAGCTACGCACGCGCCAGCAGCGCCACGCGCTGGGCGGGGCGGCCGGCGCCTCAACAGACCTAGGCGGTCTCGAGCTCGCCCAGCAGCCGGTCGACCTCGTCGGCCAACCGCACTGCAGTTGACTCGACCTTGGTGCACGGCGGATGATCGCGGCGGGTGCGCAACCTGAGCCTCACCACGATCGGCGGGATCTGCGGTGTGCTCACCACCGCGAGCTTTGTCGTAGGCATCGCGATGATGGGCGGGAGCGGCGTGCAGGTACTCATCCCCGAGACCGGCAACAACGGGCTCGACTGGATCGCGGACGTGGACTCGGCGAACGGGATCTTCTTCGTCGGCGCCTGGTTCATCATCCTCGGGGGAGTCTTCGCGCTCGTCGCTTTCGTCGGCTTCTACGAGCCGCTCCGCGAGGCCGGGGCTGTGATGATCCTCGCTCCCGTTCTCGGCGCAGTCGGGATGGTGCTCGTCACGATCTCGCACCTGATTCCGATCGCGATGGCCTACGAGCTCGTCCCGGATTACGTCGGCGCGAGCGGTGCGACGAAGGCTTCGATCGCCTCGACGTTCGATGCGTTCGCAATCACGAGCCTCGTCCTGAACTACGCGGGCGACTTCCTGGTCTGGGGTGTCGTTACGCCGCTGTACGGCTACTCCGTGCTCAAGACGGGGGCAGCCCCGAGGTGGATCGGCTGGCTCGGGATCATCGGCGTCGGCGTCTTTGCCGGCTTGCTGAACGCGCTCTCTCCCGCCTCGGGCGTCGCCGAAGGCCTGTCGTTCATCGGCTTCGTCTCGTTTTTCGTCTTCATGGCCAGCCTGGGTGTCGCGCTCCTGCGGCGCAGCAGGACAGCGACGGTCGCGCCCGCGTAAGCGGGCCTAGCGGTGCCGGCAGACGATCCGGCTACGCGAGGAGGGCGTGGTCAGCCCCTGCATTGCACCGCGGGCGCGTCCAAGCGAATTTCAGTTTGGTTCGTCCAATGCACAATTAGGCTCGGCTCTGAAGGCTCGAACTTTTACCCAAACTTTTGCCCGCCGGACCTGACCCAGGGTGATCTGAGCTGATCCGGCATGGCTCTAACGGGCGGAGCTGATGTTAGCTAACGAGGCAACAGACCACTGTTAACCGGAGGGTTCTTGGTTCGAGTCTAACCCGGGGAGCTTCCAAAGAGCCCGCAAACGGGTTCTTTCTGCAATCTGGAGGCAGGTCAGCGCTTTCAATCCTTTGCCCAATTTTGCCCGGTTTGAAGGACGTTCCGTGACGGTAAGGTGATGTACGTGCGCTCGCTCGCAGCGCCTGTGCTTCTTGGCGCGATCGGCCTCGTCAGCTGTGGCGGCGCTCCCAAGCCGTACATCGCGTCCGCAACAGTTCCGTGCCTTCGTGAGCACGCTGCCGCTCTCTCGCAACCCTCGCGTGCGGCGGCCAGGGAGCTTCGGGAGGGACCGCACCGAGTGCGCGTCCTGTTTGTCGTGCGGTCGGGAAGCACGGTTGGCACGAAAGCGAGTGGCGGCGACTATCAGCTTGGTCTGTACCCGAGCGAGGAGATTCTGTACTTCCACTTCGCGCGATCAGATCGGGAGGCCTCGGCCCTGCTGCACAGCTACCGGTCGAATCTCGACTACCAAATCGGGAAACGCGCGGCCACGCGTCTCGCGTACCGCAGGCGCAACGTCGTCGTGGAGTGGGACCAGCACCAGCCGTCGCGCATGGAGCAGCGGGTCGTTGAGCAATGCCTGCTGAGCAAGCGTTCGAACCACGTCCCGCGCAAGTGGCGCCCTGCTCCGCAACCGACACGATTGGTCGCGGCTTCGGCGCCCCGGAGACCGCCTCTTCTTCAGCTCATCCCCGGCGATGCCGAGGCAGGTGGCCCATCGCTTGAAGGTCTCGTAATCTGGCGGCGCGTTGGACGGACGGACAGCTGGCGCTTGGTCTACTCCTTGAGGTTTCCCAGCTACCGGGTTAGCTTCGTGTACGCCCGGGCCGGCGACGTGAACGGCGATCGGCACCCCGACCTGGTTCTCTTCGAGGACATGGGTGGAAGCGCGGGCTGCGGCGTCTATCGCCTCCTCGCGACCACACACGGCGGCCCGCGGCAGCTCCTCGCCCGGCGCGGCTGTGCCGGTAACACTCGCGTCAGGATTTCAAAAGGCTCGCTTGTCATGTACGACGGGCTAGTCAGAGACCCGCGGACCCTCAATCAGATCCACTGCTGCTGGACGACTTGGCTCCGAACGACTATGCGCTGGCAGGGCTCAACGCTCGTTAGCACTTCAAGGGACCGTCTTCGTCCGCTGCCCAGGCATGTGCTGCTAAGCCGGTTCTGACGAGTCGCCGACTGCCACGAGGTCTGTCACGGCAAGGGCCTAGCTCCCAACCTTCGCCTTGCCTGTGCCATGGCGGGGTTACTCTGCAGCACCGCCTGCCCTATCGGCAGCGCTTTTCGCCACGACGGAGAAAGCCCGGCTTTCGTGCCGGGCTCCTCGGTCGAGATGATGGAACGTTGCGGCGGCTAGTGGTGCAGGCCGTGCAGCTGGCCGCGAATCGCCCCGCCTGGATAGTCAGCCGTGTGCACGTTGACGTAGAAGCGATTGGCATGGGCGCGAATCTCGTCGATCAACACGGGATCCACGGCCGTGCAGCCCGTCGAACGTGGCGCGGGCGGCGTCAATGTGACGACGATCGGCCCGTTTACGCCGCGGTCGCCGCGATGGATGTGAGCCGCGGTCGCGGTCGAGATCCGGCGTGCCCAAAGCGTCCAGCAAACCTGGGAGGTCGCCGGCTTGAGCCTGATCAACGCGTGCCCGACCCCGTCGGGATCTGCCGGCGGAACCTCATACCGGCCCTTCATGATCGTTGCCTTGTTCTTTCCGCCTCGGCCGTGATTGGCTCCGGCCACGGTGGCAAGCACGAGCGCGCTCGCGAGCAGCCCGATGACTGCGGCGACAACTATGAACCTGTTCCGCACGTCACTACCTCCCTCGATCGCTCACCGGTGTACGTCTCCGCGAAAAAGGATCGTAAATCGTGTTCGCGACGACTTTCACAAATTCCTTACACGCGGCGCCATGACGCGTACGGGAAGCTGGGTAAACGAGCCAAGGGGTCGCGCGCCAAGAGGGCCGCGCAGCACCTCCCCCGCATGGCTCTCGCCTCGAAGCAGAGTCCGCGGGGGCTGAGACTCGACCGACGCAAACGAGAGCGCCTTGCGCGGGCGCTCTCGCTTTCAGCCCGGCGTGGTCGAAGGTGGTTCTTCGCTCGGGGCCGGTCCATCGCCTGGAGGTGTGCCCTCGGCGGGAGTCGGTGCAGGAGCTGCAACCCCTTCCTGCGCAGCGCTGAGCCGGAAATAGAGCACCGTCAGCACGAGCGCGAAGAACGGAGCGGTCAGCGTCCCCGAGACGATCGTCGAAACGAAGTTCTTCAGCCAGTCGGCGAGCGGGGTGAGGATGAGCGAAAGAACGATCTCGAAGCCGACATAGATCAGGACCGTGAGCACGATGATTCCGAGGACGCGCCAGAAGTAGCCGCGCACGAGGTCGAAGCTCCGGCCGAACGACTCGCCCGCGCTCTTGCCCTCGAGCACGATCGTCGGGACGATCACGGACCAGAAAGTGAGCAGCACGAGCCCCGGGATGATCAGCAGGAGGAACCCGATCCCGATCCCGATCACGGCGAGGATCCCGGCCACGAGGACCGCTGTGAGGTGCGCCCGGCCGCCGCAGTTCCTCGAGGCGGAGATCGCGCCGAGCCAGGTCAGGAGCGCGACGAGCAGCACGCCGATGATCGCGACCGCGAGATAGACGACGATCGCGATCGACAGCAGGTGACGCCAATGCGCCTTGTACAGGTTCCAGGCCTCGCCGATGACGCCGCTGGTCGGACTCATGCCCCGCGGAGCCTAAGCGCTGGCGCCGAGCGAGACAACCCGCCGCACCGTGCCGGCCCGCTGGTGCCGCGCCTCGATGCCGAGCTCCCCGCCCTCCGGCGCCTCGATCACCCACTCGAGCTTCGTCAGGTCGGCCGTCGAGTCGTCACCGCCCCACCAGAGGACGCTCCGCCGGTGGACGCGGCCCTCGAGCTGGCCGGCCTCGACCTTCCGCTCGCCGACGACGACCTCCGCGCCCTCGGGCAGCGTCAGCTCGACCTCGAGCGGCCGCACCGCCTTCCGCTCGACCGCCTTCTGCGTCACGTTCGTCGGGAGCCAGCCCGTGTTCTGAAGCACGAGGCGCACCTTGTACGTCCCCTCCCCCACGTCGTCCACGTCCAGCGACTTGATCTCGAGCCGCGGCGAGATGAGCAGGTGCCAGAGCGCCCAGTCCGAGTGCGGCGCGATCTCCGCCTCGAGGAACTGCGGCGGCACGTTCCCCCAGCAGTACATGACGTCCCAGCCGCCGAGCTCCACCTTCCCGAGCTGCGGATGGTCCCACGCGTACCAGTCGACGTAGCCCTTCCCGTCGAGCTGCTCGTCGTTCCAGCGTATGAGCTTGAGGTCGTCCTCGGGCGGGTGCTCCTTCATCCACTCGATGTAGCCGAAGTCCTCGATCCCGGCCTGGCGCTGGGGGCTCCAGAACTCGGTCGTCCACGAGTAGACGCCGACGTGGTCGTAGAACCAGTCCGTCGTCGAGCCCGTGATCGAGGTCTTCGGGTCGTACTTGAACTCGTGGAAGATCGAGATCGCCGGGTAGCCGGTGCGCTTCGTCGCCTCGGCGCCGATCAGCTTGTATGCGCGCAGATCGAGGGTCGGGAAGAAGTCGTCGTCGTGGCCCCCGTACGGCCGCAGGTGGACGCCCGAGAACGTGTGGTAGGCGATGTAGCCGGTGATGTTCGGCCGCGCGACGATCGCCTCCATGTGCGCGCGTGTCTCGGGCTCGGAGAGCGGGAACGGGCCGGCGCCGTACTGCTCGCCTTCGGGCTGCCATTCGACCGGGAAGTTGCGGTTCAGGTCGAGGCCTTCGAGCGGCGGCGCGATCTTGATCTGGACGCCGTCGAAGTTGCGGATCAGGCCCTCCCAGAGCACCCGGTAGAACGTCCCGTCCTCAGGGCCGTCATCCGGCTCACGCGGGGTCATGAGCCGAGGATCATCCGGATGCGGCTTCCAGGCTCCGTTCGGGTCCTCGAAGCGCATCATCAGGATCCGCCCGTCGCCGTCGAGGTCCTCCTCGTAGAGCCCGTCCTGTTCGTCGAGGCGCGGATACGGCCTGACGCTCGAGCGCACGAACCTCGGCTTGTCGGCCATCGCGAGCTCGGCCCCGTCCGGGTTCAGCCGGGGAACGACGTAGAAGACGCGGCTGTCGAGGCACCGCGTCACCTTCGGATCGCTCCCGTAGCCGCGCAGGAGCTTGTCGAGCAGGTGCAGCGCGGCCGTGCAGCCGGTCACCTCGAGCGCGTGGATGTTCGCCTCTCTCCGGCCGCTCCTCGGCCCAGCCCTGGAGGATCTCGCTCAGCTCGTCGTACCGGTAGAACCGGTCGAAGGCGACGTCAGGCATCCGCGGAGCTTAGGCCGAAAGCTCGGAGACGAGCGGCTTGGTCTCGAGCGGGTCGAAGCCGATGCGCGCCGCGATCTCCTCGCTCGCCGGCCGCGTGCCCTCGCTGAAGAGGTCGCGGAGCCGGTCGCCGGTCTCCGTCGAGCGCCACCAGTCGCTGCCCACCTCCTGCGCCAGGTACTCGCGCAGCTGCGCCGAGCGGATCCAGGCGCGGAGGTAATCGGCGGAGTAGAAGCCCGCGTCCATGTCCGCGAGGTAGTTGTCCGGCCGGTAATAGACCCCGGTCGCCTCGCTGATCTGCTCGGAGTAGCCGTCGGGCGTGCCGCCGTCGTCGTTGAAGCGTCCCCAGAAGTCGAGCTCGAACCCGAGCTTGGCAGCGTAGCGGCGGTAGAGGAGCGCCTCGAGGAACGTGGTCGCCTCCGCGTTCCGATGCGCCTCCTCGTCCGAGAGCCCGAAGTACTCGGAGTGCCAGCCGGGCTCGCGTGAGATCGCCTCGAGGATGAACGAGTAGATCTCGGTCAGCGCGTGGTCGCGCGAGAGGTTGCGGAAGGTGTACGGGAGGTTCGGGTCGCAGCCCGCGTAGTGCAGCGCGTGACCCGCCTCGTGCAGGAACGCCTGGTAGTCGTGGAGCCCGCCCTGGGCCCGCGTGATCAGATGGACGACCTCGGGCGCGTCGGCCGCAATCACGCAGGCGCGCGGAGACTTCTGCGGGCGGTCGTCCAGATCGAGCCTGATCCGTGAGTCGTTCGCGAGATCGAAGCCGAGCTTCGAGAGCGTGTCCATGCAGACCTCGACCGCGCGGTCCTTCGTGTACGTCGCCTCGAGCGGCGAGAGCCGCCGCATGTACGAGACGTGGAACGCGGACGGCATCGGCTCGCGCCCGTCGCCGAGCAGGCGCTCGAACCAGCGGTCGCGGAGCGTCGCGTAGGCGTCGGCGCTCTCCGCGCTCGCCCGCTTGAGCCGTGCGGCGAGGTCGCGGATGGAGATGCCCTTTTCCTCCTCGTTCCGGGCCACCGGATCCGTGATCCCGGAGAGATCGCCCGCGAGCTGGCTCTCGTCGCGGATCAGCTCGCGCCGGCCCTCGTTGAACTCGGCCGAGACATCCGCCTGGAGCGCGCCCAGCTCGTCGCGGTCGCCGTAGTCGGGCAGGACGGCCAGCTTCGCCTGCGCGGTCCGGAGCGGAAGCTCTTCGCCTTTGAAGGTGACGCGTGCCGCGAGGATCGCGTTCTCGAGCTCGTCCTTGCGCTCCGAGAGCTCCTGGTCGGCGACGCCGGCCTCGCACTCGAGTCGCAGGCGGAAGATCCGCTCGTGTTCGTCGCCCTCTGCATCCCCTTCGGCCGCGCGCAGCGCGTCGAGCTGCTCGCGGTTGAAGAGGTCGGAGTAGCGGGCGACGATCTCGGCCCGCTCCGAGACCTCCTTCTCGCCGACCCGGACCGCGCGGACCTCCTCGGCGCGCTCGAACAGGTACTTCCGCAGGCGCTCCTCGTACTCCGCAGGGGTGCGAACCGTGGCCACGTTCACGTCGGCAAATCTATACGGCCAACGATGATATTGTCAACTATATTCTTGTCAGAGCCGAGCGTCTTTCGCGCACAGCCGGTCGACCGTCTCGCGGAAGACGTCGAGGTCGAACGGCTTGCGGATGAAGTCGTCGGCGCCGGCGTCGAGCGGAGGATCGCTGACCGAGGTGCCGCTGAGCAGGCAGATCGCCGTGCCGGGGTGCTCGGCGCGGATGACCGGAACGAGGTCCCTCCCGTCCCGGCTCCCGACGTGCAGGTCGAGCAGCACGAGGTTGATCTGCTCCTTGCTCAGGAGCTCGCCCGCGAGATCGAGCGTGGCCGCCTCGAGTACCCGGTAGTGCTCGAGCTCGAGGTTGACACGGCACAGCATGCGCAGCGCCGGGTCGTCCTCGACGACGAGAACCGTCGCCACCTCGTCTCCCGCAGGCCGCTGCGAGTTGATCGACATACCCATGTCAGTGTCGACCGCTAGACGGCCTCGTTTCACCCGACCTTGCGCCGGCCCTCTGGAAAAACACGCTCTTTGCGGGGATTTGCGCCCAAAGGGCGTACCCCGAACGAGCCTTGGGACGTTTCCCTGAAGAAGTGGGAAACCAGGTCTCAGCGGATCGGATCGAGACTCTCTTTCGGATCTACCTGCGTAGGTCCGGCCCGACCCCGGGGTTCCGGCGCCGGGCCTGGCGCGAGTTCCAGCGCGCGCTCGATCCGCTGGCGATCCCAAAGCCGCTGGAATCGATCCGGGCGTATCGACCGGTCGGCTCAGACGGACGCACGGACTGAGCCCGTCCGTGTTGAAGGCTCAGGCGCCTGCCTCCCGGGCGCGCCTGATCCGCTCGAGCGTCCGCTCGCGGCCGAGCAGCTCGATGCTCTCGAACAGGCCCGGTGAGATCTTCGATCCTGTGACGGCAACGCGGATCGGCTGGAACGCCTCGCGCGGCTTGAGCTCGAGGCGCTCCGCAAGCACGCGAAGCGACTGCTCGATCGACTCGGCCGTGAAGGGCTCGAGGTCGGCAAGGCTCTGCTCGGCGTGCTCGAGGACGGCGCCGTCGAGCAGAGCCGCGTCGGGCTCGACGGCGCCGAAGAAGAAACCGGCGAATGCGGGGAACTCGGCGAGCGTCGCGATCTTCTCCTGGACGAGCGGCGCGGCCTTGCGGACGAGCTCCTCGTCCCACTCGTAGCCCTGCTCGCGGAGGTATCCGAGGAGCCGGTCCGCGTACTCGCCGGACGGGAGCTCGCGCAGGTAGACGCCGTTGAGCCAATCGAGCTTCTGGAAGTCGAAGACGGCCGGGCTCGCGCCGACGCGGTCGAGCGTGAAGCGCTCCACGAGCTCGTCGCGGGACATGACCGTGGTCTTGTCGTCGTAGCTCCAGCCCAGCAGCGCGAGGAAGTTGACGAGCGCCTCGGGGATGTAGCCCTGCTCCCGGAACTCCTCGACGGAGGTCGCGCCGTGGCGCTTGGACAGCTTCTTGCCGTCGGGGCCGAGGATGTTCGCGAGGTGCCCGTACTCGGGAAGCGGCGCGCTCAGCGACTGAAGGATCTGGATCTGTTTGGGCGTGTTCGAGACGTGGTCGTCGCCGCGCAGGACGTGCGTGATCCCGTCCAGCCAGTCCTCGATCGGCGACGCGAAGTTGTACGTCGGACGCCCGTCCGCCCGGACGATCACGAGGTCGTCGAGCCGCTCGTTCTCCCACTCGATCCCCCCGCGGATCAGGTCGTCCCAGGCGGTCGTGCCCTCGTCCGGCATGCGCATGCGGATCGCGCCCTCGTCCTCGTAGGCCCTGTCCTCGGCGACGAGGCGCTGTGCCTCCTCACGGCAGCGCTCCATCCGGTCGAGCTGGAACGTGAGCTCGCCGTCCCAGTCGAGGCCGAGCCAGCTCAGCGACTCCTGGATCTGCTCGGTGGCGGTGTCGACCTCGCGGTTCGTGTCGGTGTTCTCGATCCGCAGCCGGAACTCGCCGCCCTCGTGGCGCGCGAAGAGCCAGTTGAAGAGCGCGGTGTGGACGCCTCCGATATGCAGGAAACCGGTCGGGCTGGGCGCGAAGCGGACCACCGGGGGCATGCGCCGTATCGTAGGCGTCGTGTTCATCGGCGCTCACGTCTCCATCGAAGGCGGCATCCACACGGCTGTCGATCGCGCCGAGGCCATGGGCGCCGACTCGGTGCAGGTCTTCACGCAGAGCCCCAGGATGTGGCGGCCGTCGAACCATCTGCCCGAGAACATCGAGCGCTTCAAGGAGCGGCGCGCCGAGGCCGGGCTCGGCGGCGTCCTCTGCCACGCGATGTACCTCGTCAACCTCGCGAACCCGAAGGACGACCTCTACGAGAAATCGGTGGCGACGATGATCAACACTGTCGACGTAGGCTGCGCGATCGAGGCGGACGGAGTCGTGTTCCACATCGGCTCGCACCTCGGAGCGGGAATGAAGGCCGGGCTCACGCGCGTGGTGAAGGCGATGAGGAAGGTGTTGAGGCGCTGCTCGGACACGACCTGGCTCCTGATGGAGAACTCGGCCGGTACCGGTGCGACCATCGGGCGCTCGATCGAGGAGCTCGCCGTGATCTTCGACCGGCTCGGTGGGCATCCCCGGCTCGGCGTGTGCCTCGACTCGTGCCACCTGTACGCATCCGGCTACGACGTGACCGACGCGGCTGCCCTGGACGAGGCGCTGGAGGAGCTGGATCGCTCGATCGGGCTCGACCGCCTGCGCGCGCTGCACGTGAACGACTCGGCCGTTCCCCTAGGGTCGAACCGTGACCGGCACGCGAACATCGGAGACGGCTTGATGGGTCGAAAGCTGGGCGTCTTCCTGCGCCATCCGAAGCTCCAGGGGCTGCCCGCGGTGCTCGAGACACCGGGCCCAGACGGCCACGGGCCCGACGCGGGCGAGGTGAAGAAGGCGAAGAGGCTCCACGCCTCCCGTGCGAAGGCGAAGAAGTGATCGCTGCGGCGGATCTGAACGGGGCGGGCTGGCCATCGCGCCACCGTGGCTGACAGGTCCTTCCTGGCCAGCTCTGCGCGGGGTCCGGCCGCGAGCCTCCCTCCGTTTTCAGCCTATCCGGGAACTGCGCACGTGTGTGTGACGGGACCGAATCGGTTCCGTGTCAGCTCGCGAACGGACGCCAACCTGGTCTCGGTGGAACCTCCCGTTTCCCCCGAACCCTCTCCACTGGTCCGCTTCGCGGACAGAGCGCTTACGCGCTCGGACTGACCTGCGCGAAGATCCGGAAGCTCGGCTCGCCGAGCGGGAGCTCGTGGAACTCCGGGTTGACACACCCGAGGTCGTCCTCGCGGCCCTCGTAGCACGCCTCCACCTCGACTCGGCACATCGGCAGCGACCGCCGGCTCGCACGCACCGCGCCGAACTGGCCGCGCTCCTCCGCCTCGAGCATCAGCACGAGATCGATCTCGACGTCGAACACCTTCTGCAGGCACCCGACGTACGTCCGCCCCACCTCCTCGAACGAGTAGAGGAACGGACAGTCCCGCTCGACGCACGCCGACGGGTACACGACCTTGTCGCAATGAACCCCGCAGCGCCTACACCCGACCTCATCCTGGGGATGGAGTGGGAGCTCTTGCGGAACGACCTCGAGGCGCCCCATCGTGCGGACATTTTCAGGGCGGGCGACCCCATCCGCAAGACTTGACAACCAGGTTCGAAAATGCTTGGTCCGGCCGTTCCGGCGAAGCCGCAACGGCCTCTTTTTGTCGGCGCCGCCGAGTCGGCGCCTTAGCAGCCGGCGCCGAGTAGCCGATCGGCGATGTTCAGAACGTCCATCTGGGTGAACGCCTCGTGGTCGGGCTCCGCCCCTTCGGGGTTCTCGTCGGCACGGAACCAGAGGGCCTGAACGGTCGTCATCCCGAGCTCGCCGGCCCCCCGCACGTCCTCGAACAGGCGGTCGCCGACGAAGATCGACTCGTCCGGCGCGACGCCGAGCGCGCCGAGCGCCCGCTCGAAGATGGCCGGGTGCGGTTTCCGCTTCCCGACCTCCGAGGAGAAGACCGCGAAGTCGATCCTGTCCGCGATCCCCATCTGCTCGAGGTCGCGGTGGAGCAGCCAACCGGGGTCGAACGCGTTCGAGACCAGTCCCAACCCGAGGCCGCGGGAGCGAAGCGCCTCGAGCATCGCGTGCGTCGTCGCGCCGAGCACGCGCGCCGGTGCCCACGCCTCGTGCTCGGCCTCGAGAAAGCGCCCCAGCTCCTCGTCGGAGACGTCCAGCCCGAAGTGCGCGAACGACTCGCGGACGAGCCCGGGATACTCGATCTCCTCGAGCGTGCCGGGTACCCAGAACAGCGGCTCGAACTGCTCACGGAGGCGCGTGCGGATTTCGTCCGCGGGCGCGAGCTCGCCACGGCCGAGAGCATCGAGCCCCGCTCGGAACGCCGAGTCCATGAGCTCCTCGTCGAACCGGAACTCCATGAGCGTGTCGCCCCAGTCGAAGAGGATGGCGCGCAGCACCGCGATAACCTAGCCGCGTGGCGCGGAAGATCCTTTGGGGCTCCCTTGCCCTCGCGCCCCTCACGTTCGCCGCGGACTTCCTGCTCGATCTGGGCGACGTCGAGCTGTTCGTCCTCGCGTCGCTCGCGCTCGTGCCGCTCGCCTGGCTGATCGGCGAGGCGACCGAGCATACGGCGCACCACACGGGCCCGGGCATCGGCGGCTTTCTGAACGCGACCTTCGGCAACGCCCCGGAGCTGATCATCTCGCTGCTCGCGATCAACAAGGGGTTGACCGAGGTCGTGCGCGGCTCGCTCACGGGAAGCGTCGTCGGCAACATCCTGCTCGTCCTCGGCTTCTCGCTCCTCGTCGGCACAGGCGACATGCGCCTCGATCGGCAATCCAGTTACGTCTGGTTGGGCCTCATCCTCGTCGCGACGATCGCGTTTCTCGTGCCGGCCGTGCCGAGCTGGCACGGAGATGTGGAGCGGAACGCGCTCGCTGTCCTCTCGATCCCCATCGCGATCTTTCTGCTCGTGCTCTACGTCGGCGTGACGTGGTGGCAGCTCAGCAGGCATCGCTCGCGGCACGTTGCCGCCGAGGACGACGAAGGCGTGTGGTCGCTTCGGGCGGCCGTCGGCGTCCTCGCCGTCGCAACCGTCGTCACCGCGGTGATCGCGGAGATCCTCGTCGACACGATCGAGACGTTCGCGCACAAGGCCCACCTGTCGGACTTCTTCGTCGCCGCCGTGATCGTGGCCATCGTCGGCAACGCGGCCGAGCACGGCGGCGCGCTTGTCGTCGCGCACCGCGGCAAGGTGCGGCTCGCGGCGGAGATCGCGCTCTCGTCCGGCGCGCAGGTGGCCGTCTTCCTGATTCCCGCGGTCGCCCTCCTCTCGTGGGCGATCGAGCCGCTGGCCCTGTCCTTCCGGCCGGTCGAGCTCGCTGCGCTGGCGGGATCCGTCCTCGTCGTCGGGGCCTTCTTCGTCGACCGGACGTCCAGCCGCAGGGACGGCGCGGCCCTGATCCTGCTCTACGTCTGCGTCGCCGCCGCGTTCTTCATCTCGGGCGATCGCTGAGCGCCGAGCGCGCGCGGGATCGCCTCGATCGCGCGGTCGATGTCCTCGTCCGTGATCCCGAGATGCGTCACCGCGCGGAGCACCCCGGGGAGCATCGTGCCGGAGACGCGCACGCCTGCGGCCAGAAGGCGCTCGGTGGCAGCGGCCGTCGAGATTCCCATCGACCCGACATCGAGCTGGACGAAGTTCGTCTCGACGCGCTCGAGATCGACGCCGACGCCCGCCTCATGCAGCGCCTCGGCGAGACGGCGCGCACGCGTGTGGTCGTCGGCCAGCCGGTCGACGTTGTGGTCGAGCGCATAGACGCACGCCGCGGCGACGATCCCCGCCTGACGCATCGCTCCGCCGAACTGGTGCTTGAAGCGCCGCGCCCGCACCATGCGCTCCGCCGAGCCCGCCACGATCGCGCCGAGCGGGCAGCCGAGCCCTTTCGAGAAGCAGATCGTGACAGTGTCCGCCTGGCGAGCGATCCTCGCCGGCTCGACACCGCTCGCGACGGCGGCGTTGAAGAGGCGCGCGCCGTCGAGGTGCAGGCTGAGGTCGAGCTCGCGGCACGTCTCGGCCATGGCCGCCACCTCGGCGAGCGGCCAGACTCGGCCCCCGGAGCCGTTGTGCGTATTCTCGATCGCCACGATCCGAGTCGTCGGCACGTGGCCGAGGTCGCCCTTCCGTGCCGCGGCGCGCACTTGGTCGGTCGTGAAGCGCCCCGCCTCGGACGGCAGCGGGCGCGTCATCAAGCCCGCGTGCACGGCCGGCCCGCCGAGCTCCGCGATGAGGATGTGCGACAGCTCCTCGGCGATGAGCTCGTCGCCCGGCTCGCCGAGCACGCGCAGCGCGATCTCGTTCGCCATCGTCGCCGTGGGGACGAACACCGAGTCCTCGTGACCGAGCAGGTCGGCTGCACGGCGCTCGAGCTCGTTGACGGTCGGGTCCTCCCTGATCTGCTCGTCGCCGACCTCGGCGTTCGCGATCGCCTCACGCATCGCCTGCGTCGGGATCGTCGCCGTGTCGGAGCGGAGGTCGATCACCGTCAGTTGCCCGCCGTGCTCGGGTATCGATCGGTGACCACGAGCAGGTAGGCGTATGTCTGCGCCTGGTAGCGCAGGCAGTAGAGCCCGAGCTGCTCCATGCCGCGCGGGATCCGGCCCATGGCGATCGCGACGAACCAGCTGATGACGGCGATCACGAGCAGCACCTGGCTCAGCACCCAACTCAGAACGAAGGCCGGAATTGCGAGCACGATCCGGAACGCGGTGATGAGACGGCGCTGGGGATCCGAGCCTTCGACGGTGAGGTCGATCGGATAGCTGCGCTCTCCCCCGTGGAACGGCGGATACGGGCTGGCGAGCAGGTACACGTAGCTGTAGACGTAGACCGTGTAGCGGAGGTACCGGACCAGCCAGCGGTGCATGCGCTGCGGCGAGCGGCCCGTGACGAGCGTGACGATCCAGTTGACGGTCGCGACGATAACCGCGACCAGCGCGTACAGCCCGAGCCAGATGAAGTGCGGATACGCGAGGAGCCAACGGACCAGCACGGGGAGCCGCGAGCGTCTGAGGTCGTCGTCGTCGACGATCCGGACCGGATGAGGGCGCGGAGGCTCAACCGGCGGCGGCTTGGAGGGCTGTTCCTCTTCCGGCGTGACGACGGCTGTCATCGGTCGCCGATCCTAGCGTCGGCCCCCGCTTAGGGGATAGACGTTTTCAATCCGGCCACCGATGATGAGAGCACCGCAACCAAGTGAGGGCGCATGAAACTTGCCGTCTCTCTGTGGCGCCTGTTCCAAAAAGACCGTCTGTTCCGCTGGGCAACCTATGCCGCTGTCGTCGTCCTCTGGTTCGCAATCGCGTGGGCCGACGTGCGACTGCTCGTTGGCTTCGTCTTCGTCGGGCTCGGCTACTGGTGGCTCCGACGCCAGCGTGCGAAACACGGCTGGCTGACCGAGCCCGAGGTCGACATCGATCTGCTTTAGCACGAGGGAACCCCTGGTTCCCTCGTGGGCTCCCTCCTTCAGGGCGGAGGCGGGCTACAACCGTTTCAGGAGCCGCCGGCTGCTTGCGCACTTCATACGTTGCCTCTCGGGCATTTGCCTCCCGCCGGGCAAAGCCCGGCTCCGGCGGCCACTGGTTGGTGCCCGAGGGGGTTTACGCCCCCTTTTGGGCTTCGAGCTGGCGGGCACCGTCTGAGTCCGCCGAGAGGTCGGGGTGGTCCTCGAACAGGTACCGGACGACCGCGCGCTTCGCGGCCTTGACCTCGTCCACGCGGCCCACCGGCCGGTCGTGCGGCGCGTCCTTCAGGAGCTCCGGATGCTCGGACGCGTCGCGGACGATCTCGAGCATCGCCTCGACAAAATCGTCGAGCGTCTCTTTCGCCTCGGTCTCGGTCGGCTCGATCATCAGCGCCTCGGGCCGCTTGAGCGTACGCGCGGAGAGCACGAACTCGTGCATGCAGAGCCGGTCGAAGGGGAGCTCATACGCGTCCTTGAGCTGCGCGAGCAGGTAGTTCGCGTTCAGGACGGCGACCTCTGACATCTCGCGCAAACGCGGTCCGTACGAGCGGATGTAGGCGTACGAGCGGACGAAGACGCCGAACGGGCCCGCGAACCCGCGCACCTTCCCGATCGTCTTCGGCCGGTCGTACTCGTAGCGGAACCGCTCCCCGTCGCGCACGACCGCGGGCACGGGCAGGAACGGCTCGAGCCGATCGCGGACGGCGATCGGGCCACCACCGGGGCCTCCTCCCCCATGCGGCTGGGAGAACGTCTTGTGCAGGTTGAAATGGACGATGTCGAAGCCCATGTCGCCCGGGCGCGAGATCCCGCAGACGGCGTTCAGGTTCGCGCCGTCGTAGTACATGAGCGCTCCCGCATCGTGGAAGATCCGAGCGATCTCCTCGATGTTCTCGTCGAAGAGCCCGAGCGTCGAGGGGTTCGTGAGCATCAGCCCTGCGGTCTGCGCGTCGACCTTGGTGCGCAGGTCGTCGACGTCGATGTTGCCGCGTGGATCCGTCTGGACGTGGGTCACCTCGTAGCCGGCCATCGTCACGCTCGCGGGGTTGGTGCCGTGAGCGGTGTCCGGAATCACGACCTTGCGCCGGGTCTCGGCCTCGCCCCGGTCGGTGAAGTAGGCGCGCATCAGCATGAGCCCGGTCAGCTCTCCCTGCGAGCCGGCCGCAGGCTGGAGCGAGACTGCGTGCAGGCCGGCGACCTCGGCGAGGATCTCTTGCAGGCGCCACATGAGCTCGAGCGCCCCCTGCGCGCCCTCCTCCTCCTGAAGCGGGTGGAGATCGCGGAAGCCGGGGAAGTTCACGACTCGCTCGTTGACCCGCGGGTTGTGCTTGGGAGCCGCGGCGGCCGTTCGCGTCGAAGCTCGTCGGGCACTTCCGGTACGGGGAGCGTGCGCGGCGGGAGGCTCGACGCACGCCGGCCCTCCTGCGACTTCTCGTAGATCAGCTTCATGCGGCCAGCGCCTCTGCGAGACGGTCGACGTCTGCCTCGGCGCGCTTCTCGGTGACGCAGACGAGGAGTGCGTCCTCCATGCCCGCGTAGTCGCGGCGGAGCGCGTAGCCGGGGTGGACGCCCTCGGTGCGCGCGGCGCGGATCGCCTCGTCCGCGGGTCGTCCGACGCGGATGGCAAACTCCTTGAACGTTGCCTGTTCTGGAAACACGAGTGGGAGGCCGAGCCGCTCCTTCGCGTACGCGGCGAGGGCCATGCAGGTCTCCCCCTGCTCGCGTAGGCCCTGAGGCCCGAGCCACGCGAGGTGCGCGAGCCCGGCCAGCGCGAGCAGCGTCTGGTTCGTGGTGATGTTCGAGGTCGCCTTCTCGCGGCGGATGTGCTGCTCACGGGTCTGGAGGGTGAGGACATAGGCGCGCCGGCCCTCGACGTCGGTCGTCTCACCGACGATCCGGCCGGGCATGCGCCGCACATAGTCGGAGCGCGCGGCCATGAAGCCGTAGTGCGGCCCTCCGTAGGATTGGTAGTTCCCGGCCGCCTGGCCTTCGCCGATCGCAATCGCGCAGCCGTAGCTGCCCGGTGCCTCGAGCACGCCGAGGGAGACCGGGTCGACGTGGGCGACGGGGAGCGCACCGGCGTCGTTGGCGGCGGCCGCCAGGTCGGGTGCCGGCTCAAGGCAGCCGAAGAAGTTCGGTTGCTGGAAGAGGACGCAGGCTGCGTCGCGGGCGGCTTCAGCGAGCTCGTCGGGGTCGGTGATCCCGTCGCGGTGCGGGACCTCGACCACCTCGAGGCCGAAGCCCGGCGCGTAGGTCTTCACGACCTGTCGCCCGGTGACGTGCTTCGCGACGTAGCACGCGTCCGCGGCGACCGTCGTCCCGTCGTAGCCCGAGGCGTTGGAGACGTCCATTCCGGTCAGCTCGCAGATCGCGGTCTGGTACTCGAAGATCGCCTGGAGCACGCCCTGGCTCATCTCGGGCTGGTACGGCGTGTACCCGGTCAAGAGCTCGCCGCGCTGCAGGACGGCGTCGACGACGGCCGGGACGTAGTGGTCGTAGATGCCGGCGCCGAGGAACGAGAGCTCGCGTCCGGTATCGACGTTCCGCGCGGCCAGCTGCTCGAGGTGCGCGACGATCTCGGACTCGGAGAGCGCCGGCTCGAGCTCGAGCTCGCCGTCGAAGCGAACCCCGGGCGGGATGTCGCGGAAGAGCTCGTCGATCGACGAGACGCCGATCGTCGCGAGCATCTCCTCGCGGTCGCGTTCCGTCAGCGAGAGGAAGCTCACTGCTCGTCGACGAATGCCTTGTAGGCCGCAGCGTCCAGCAGATCGTCCACCTCCGAGGCGTCGGCCAGGCGAATGCGCACGAGCCAGCCGTCCCCGTACGGGTCCTCGTTCACCGTCTCCGGCTCCTCGACGACCTTCTGGTTGACCTCGAGCACGGTCCCCGAGAGCGGCGAGATCAGGTCCGAGACCGCCTTGACCGACTCCACCTCGCCGTAGGACGACCCCTTCGCCACGTCCGCACCGTCCCCGGGCGGCTCGAAGTGGACGAGGTCGCCCAGCGAGTCCTGTGCGAACCAGGAGATGCCCAGCGTTGCCTCCTCGCCGTCGACCCTGGCCCAGTCATGGTCGCGGTTGTAGCGAAGGTCGTCCGGATAGCTCTCCGCAGCTGCCACTACGCCTCCTTCTTGTAGATCGGCTTCTTGACCACCTGTGCCCGCCGAGGCCGGCCGCGGACGTCGATCGTCAGCGTCGTGCCGGGCTCCGTGTGAGAGGCGTCCACATAGCCCATGCCGATTCCGCGGTCGAGCATCGGCGAGTGCGAGCCGGAGGTCACCTCGCCCCCTTACTCGACGGCCATCCCCTGGCGCGGGATCCCCGGCTCCCGCATGACGAACGCGACGAGCTTCCGCGTCGGGCCGTCGGCCTTGATCCGGCGCAGCTCCTCGACGCCCGTGAACTCCGTGTCGAGCGCGCAGACCCAGCCGAGCCCGGCGGCGATCGCGTCGGTGTCGGGGCCGATGTCGTTTCCGTGCAGCGGGTAGCAGACCTCGAGCCGCAGGGTGTCCCGCGCGCCGAGGCCGCACGGTGTAGCGCCGCGCTCGACGACCGCGTCCCAGAGCGACCCGGCGTCCTCGGTCATGACCATCAGCTCGACGCCCGGCTCTCCGGTGTAGCCGGTGCGGTTGATCATCACCTCGATCCCGGCGACCAGGCCCATCTGCCACGTGAACGCGGGAGCCTCGTCGAGGCCTAGCCGCTCGAGCGAGCGCGGGCCCTGCACGGCGAGGAGCGCGAACTCGTCGCTCTTGTCGCGGAGGTCGGTCCCCGCGCCGGCGTGCTCGAGAATCCACTCGAAGTCGGCCTCGCGGTTCCCGGCGTTGACGATCAGGATGAACCGGCCGCCCTCGACGCGGTAGACGATCAGGTCGTCGATGATCCCGCCGCGCTCGTTCGTCAGAAGCGTGTACTGGGCACCGCCGACGTCGACCTTGTCGATGTCGTTCGAGAGCAGCCCCTGGAGCGCCGCCGGCACCTTCGGGCCCTCGAACTCGAACCGGCCCATGTGCGAGACGTCGAACACTCCGCAGTCCTCGCGCACTGCCCGGTGTTCGGGAATGACGCCCTCGTACTGGACGGGCATCTCCCAGCCGGCGAAGGGCACCATGCGTGCGCCGAGCGCGACGTGACGCTCGTAGAGCGGCGTGCGGAGCAAGGTCTGCATGCGCGCTGGGATGCTAACGACCGCAAAGACAGGTCAGCCGCTCGGCGGAGCGGCTGACCTAGCCACGGCGAGCCCACAAAAGGCCCACCGGGAGGGCAAGCATCGAAGTACCTCGGCCGGCGATTCCTAAACCGGCAACCTTCGGCGTCAGGCGTCGCGCAGGAAGGACGGAACCTCGAGCACGTCATCGGGCACCTCGAACGCGCCTTCGTCCCTCGACGGCGTTCGCGTCTGGGCTCCTTCCTCGGCCGGACGTTCTTCGCGCCGCCGACGGCGGTATCGCTCCGGGCCGAAACCGGTCGCGATCACGGTCACGCGCACCTCTTCCTTGAGGTTCTGGTCGATCACGGCGCCGAAGATCACGTTCGCGTTCTGGTCGGCTGCACCGGTGACGACCTCGGCCGCCTCATTGACCTCGAAGAGGCCCATGTCAGGACCGCCGGTGACATTGAGGAGGATTCCGGTCGCGCCCTCGATCGAGGCCTCGAGCAGCGGGGACGAGACGGCCATCCGCGCCGCCTCCCCGGCCCGGTTCTCGCCCCTGGCGATACCGATGCCCATCAGCGCCGAGCCCGCGTCGCGCATGATCGTGCGCACGTCGGCGAAGTCGAGGTTGACGAGGCCTGGGATCGTGATCAGGTCAGTGATTCCCTGGACGCCCTGGCGAAGCACGTCGTCGGCCATGCGGAACGCGTCCACGATCGACGTGTCCTTGTCGACCACCTGGAGCAGCCTGTCGTTCTCGATCACGATCAGGGTGTCGACGTTCTCACGCAGATCGCGGATTCCGAGCTCGGCCTGCTCCGCGCGCTTGCGGCCCTCGAACGAGAACGGCCGCGTGACGACGCCGACGGTGATCCCGCCGATCTCCCTGGCGAGCTCGGCCACGGTCGGAGCTCCGCCGGTCCCGGTGCCGCCACCCTCGCCGGCGGTCACGAAGACCATGTCCGCGCCCTTGAGCGAATCCTTGAGCTCGTCGCGGCTCTCGTGCGCCGCAGTTCGACCGACGTCCGGATTGGCCCCGGCGCCGAGGCCGCGCGTCGACTCCGTTCCGATCTGGAGCTTCACGTCGGCGTCGGTCATCAGGAGTGCCTGGGCGTCGGTGTTGACGGCGATGAACTCGCAGCCGGTCAACCCCGCGTCGACCATGCGGTTGACGGCGTTCGAGCCGCCGCCGCCGACGCCGACGACCTTCAGGACTGCGAGAAATTTCTGGGACGGATCGCGCATGCTCATGTCTTGTCGAACCTCAACCTGTAGTGGAGCGTACGGCCGCTGCCGGACGCAAGGCCGCCCCAGAGTACGTCGGCCGAACCCGCATGTCAACGCTAAATGCAGTCCGCAGGCCTAACCCTCAACCTTAGACTTTAGGCTACCGAACGACAGCACGCTCCGGGACGCTGACGTCCACGTACTGCGCCCCCGGCCCCGCTGCTTGGAGCACGCGCTCGGCCACCGCGAGCTGGAGCGCGAGGTCATCGGCCGGTCCGAGTCGAATCTCGGTGCCCGTGCCGAGCACGAGCGTGAGATCTCTCCCCACGGATCGCGCCTCACGAACGCGCTCGAAGAGGGCGCGGTCCGCCGACAGGACGCCTCCCAGCAGGCGCGCAGCCCGGAGCGCCTCGTCTGTGGTCAGGACCTCTCCGGGGCCGGGGACCGCGGCATTCGCATCCCAGATGCGGGGCAGGTCCGATTCGCGCGGATCGGTGATGGGTTGGAGGACCCGTCCACGCTCGGTGACGATCCACGCCTGCGTGCCGCGTCTGAGGACGGCGACGGGCCGCTCGGCCGAGACGACGATCTTCGCCGTGTGCGGGAAGGCTCGGTCGTAGGAGACGAGGCTCACGTCGCGGAGCGGAGAGAGACGCCGGTCGATCTCGGCCGTGTTCAGCGCGAGGAGGCTGGAACCGTCGAGCGGTGCGAGCGCGGCGTCGACGCGCTGAATGACCGCAGGCCGGGCGCCGGTCACCTCGATCCGCTGGACGGCGAACATCGAGGTCTCCCGCGCGGCGAAGTACGCACCGACGATCGCGGCTACCGCGGCGAAGGCGACGAGCAGCGTGCGGCCCGACGGGAGCGGCAACGCGACCGCCGGCCGGTTCGGCAGAGCGAGTACGGCGGCGCGCGAAGCGGGCTTGCGAGACGCAGGCACCAAGCCGAGTTCGGCGCGGCGGCCGGAAGCCCTACAGGCTCTCGCCGGCGGGCGGCAGCTGGAGACCGCCGACGAGGCGGACCTCGTGCACGAGCTCGATCCCGAACTGCTCGAGCGCGCGGCGGCGGGCCTCGGCCATCAGCGCGAGAGCATCGGTCGCCCGCGCATCCCCGGCGTTCTCGATGAAGTTGCCGTGGCGCGGAGAGATCTGTGCTCCGCCGATGCGGTGGCCCTTGAGGCCGACAGCCTCGAGCATGCGGCCGGCGGAGAGCTCGTGCTCAGGGTTCTTGAACACGCTCCCGAAGGTCCGCTTGTTCGTCGGCTGGGCAGCCTTGCGTCGTGCCTGGAGGTCGGCGACGGTGGCCTTGATCTCGTCGGGTGCCTTCGGCTCCAGGCGAAACTCCGCCCTGGCTACGACCTCGCCGGGTTGGAGCTTGGAACGCCGGTACTCGAGCCCCAGCTCGCCGGGCGAGCGCCAGCCTGAACCGTCGGCCGACACGACGAGGGCTCGCTCGAGGATCGCGCGCCAGTCGCCGCCGTAGGCGCCCGCGTTCATTCGCACGCCCCCGCCGACCGTGCCCGGGATCGCGCACGCGAACTCGAATCCGCCGAGCCCGGCGGCGCGCGTGCGGTGCAGGCAGACCGCGTTCGCCGCACCGCCTCCGGCGACCAGGAGCCCGTCCGTTGTCTCGGCGAGCGCGAGCTCCCCCTCGAGGCGCAGGACGAGCGCGTCGACACCGTCGTCGGCGACCAGGACGTTCGAGCCGAGCCCGATCGTCAAGACATCGAGGCCCTCGACCGTGGCCCAGCGAAGGACCTCCTCGAGCTCGGCGACGGTCTTGGGCCGCGCGAAATGCCGCGCTGGGCCTCCGATCCCGACCGTTGTCAGCCGTCCGAGCGGAACGTTCTGCTCGATGTTCATGCCAGCTCCGCG